>DRME01000089.1 GCA_011375175.1 Deltaproteobacteria bacterium
GGCCGCTGGTTGTGGACGTGGTCGAGGTGCCGAAGCCCGGGGCGGAGGGAGGACCGCCGCTGCCGGCCGGGGCCGCGGCGACGGCGGCGCAACAGGTGCCGGCGGGCGGGAAGGAGCCGGGGGGAGAGGCGAGGGCCGCTGCTGACGAAGAGGCCGTCATAGCGGTGCCCGCCCCCGTGGAGAGCGCCGCCGTCGCCGATGCCGAAGAGCTGCAAAGAGGGACGGAGCAGGCGACGACACCCGCGCTCGAGGCCCCGCCGCCCCTGGAGGAGGCGGTCGAGGAGAAGGCGCTCGCCGAAGAGGAGGTCACGCAGCACGAGGAGGAGGCCGAAGCTCCGGTGCCGACGGCGCCCGCCCCTGCGGGGGAGGCGACGGGGGAGAGCGAACCGCCTCCCCCGCCCGCCGCCGCGGCCTTACCCGCCGGGCCTTCCCCGGCGGACGTCGGAGAGGGGACGCCGGCCACGGAAGCGCCTGTGCCTCCACCGGCGCCTTCGCCGCCGCTGGAGGCCGGGGAGGGGGCCGGGGAGGGGGCCGCCGAGCCCCTCGCCTCGGTCGAGGTCGTCGACGGGCCGCCCGTGGCGGCCATCGAGCAAGAGATGGCCCGGGCGGCGGAGAGTGCGCGGCAGGAGCCGCAGGCCGTGGATAGGGCGGAGGCGCCGCCGCCGCCTTCCGCGTCCTTCGAGGCGCCCGTCACCTGGGTCCCGGCCCCGCCTGTCCCGCCGCCCCCGTTCGCGGAGGAAACCGGAGAGAAGGGCGGGACCGGCGCGGAACCGGCAGAGGAGAGGGAGGAAACGGCTGTGGCGGCCTTCGAGGCCCCCCGGCCCGAAGCCGGCGCCGGGGCCTTCGCTCCCCCATTAGGTCCCCCCACCCGCTCCGGGGGCCCGGCGCAGGAAGAGACACGGCCAGCGCAGGAGAGTTTAGTCCCTTCGGCCGCGCCGCCCTCCGCGCCCCATGCCGCCGCGGCCGACGGCGATGACGCCAGGGCTCCGTATCCCCGCGCCGACGAAGGAGAGAGCATGGGGGACGGGGCGGCCGCTGCGCCCGCGGAGCCCGAAGCGCCGGTGCCTGCGGCCCGACTCCCCGAGGCCGCCGTCGCCTCCCCGGAGAGCGCCCCCGCCCCCGACGGCGAGTCCGAGGCGCCGCCGGTGCCGCTCCTTACGCTTCCGCCGGAGGAGACCGAGGCTCCTTCCCTCTTCCCCGAGGCCCGAAGGCTCGCGGCCCTGGCCAAGGAGTATGAAAAACAGGCGCCGCGAAACGAAAAGGGCAAGCGCCTCCAGTTCAACACATCGGAGCTGCGCTACAGGGTCTATCTCCAGGACCTGAAGATCAAGGTGGAGAGCAAGTGGGAGTATCCGCTCATCGCCGTAAAGAACGGCTGGCAGGGGTGGCTCAGGATCGACTTCGACATAAGACGCGACGGCTCGCTCGGGGAGGTGAAGATCGTCAAGTCGTCGAAGTACCCCCCCCTCGACGAGGCGGCCGTGACGGCGCTCAAGCTCGCGGCCCCCTTCAGTCCCTTTCCCCACGACTTCGAGCTCGACGAGATAACCATCAGGGCCCGCTTTGAGTACATCATCTACCGGTAGCTTCACGGCGGCGCTGCTGGCGTGCGGCGCGGCGGTCCTCCTCCTGTGCGCGGCGCCGCTCTTCATCGCCGACGGGGACGCCTCCGTGGCCGGCGTGCTCCCCTACGCCCTCGCCTTCGCGCCCTATCTCCATCTTCTCTCGCGCCTGGCCCGCCCGGGCGGCGCCGCCGGCCGCGGCGAGGAGAAGGCCCTGCACCTGCGGCTCATAGTCCTCTTCGCCCTTCTCATGACGGCGGTGTCGGTCCTCGCGCCGGCGGTGCTCGAGGACGACATGTACCGCTACGTCTGGGACGGGCGCGTGCTCGCAAGCGGCGTCAACCCCTATGCCCACGCCCCCGACTCCTTCGCCCTGCGCGCCCTGCGCGACGAGGCCGTATACCCCAACATAAACTACCCCTACGTGCCGACCATCTATCCCCCGGCGGCCCAGCTCGTCTTCGCCGCCGTATACAAGGCCGCAGGCAGCGGCCTCACCGCCTTCAAGGCCGTCTTCGCGGCCTTTCACCTTGCCACCGTGCCGGTCGTGGTGAGGCTTCTCGACCGCCTCGCCATGGACCGCCGTCTCGTCGTCGCATACGCATGGAACCCCCTGGTGCTCAAGGAGGCGGCTGGCTCGGGCCACGTGGACACGCTGGCCGTCTTTCTTCTCACGGCCTCGCTCCTCCTTCTCATCGAGGGACGGGCGCTGCGGGCCGCCGTCCTCTACGGCCTCGCCGTCGGGGCCAAGCTCTTTGCGCTGGCGCTGCTGCCCCTCTATGTGAAGAGGACGGGGCTTCGGGGGACGGCCGCCGCCGGGGCCACGCTCGCGCTCCTTTATCTCCCCTTCACGGCCACGGCGCCGGCCGTCCTCTCTCCCTTCGAGGGGCTCATCACCTACTTCGAGCACTGGCTCTTCAACCCCGGCCCCTTCGACGCCGTGAGGCTCGCGCTCACACCCTTTGCGGCCGACCCCTACGTCGCCGCGCGGCTCGTCTGCGCGGCCTCGGTGCTCGCCCTCTCGCTGTACGCCGCCGTCCGCGACGACGGCCGGAAGGCGACCCTTGTGAGGGGTTTCTTCCATGTCGTCGCCGCCCTCGTCCTCCTCTCCCCCGTCGTTGCGCCCTGGTACATGCTCTGGTTCGCGCCGCTTCTGAGCCTGCGCCCATCGAGGGCATGGACGGCCCTGACGGCCCTGGCGCTCCTCTCCTACGTCTTCACGGCCAGGGGCGCGGACCTGCCGGCCCTGCGGCTCCTCGAATTCGGCATCTTCGCGGCGCTGCTTGCGGGAGAGGGGGGCTTTAGGCGGAAAGGAGGGCTGAGGGAGGGAACAGGATAGCGGAGCTCCGGCCGCCTACCTGGCCCCCTTCCTTGAGAGTACGACCTTTATGGTCCTGAAGAAGATTATGACGTCGAAGAGCGGCGACATGTTCTTGATGTAGTAGAGGTCGTACTGGAGCTTTTCGAGGGCGTCCTTGAAGGTGGCGCCGTAGGGGTACTTGATCTGGGCCCAGCCCGTGACGCCGGGCTTTACGGCCGTCCTTATCTCGTAGTAGGGTATGACCTCCTTGAGCTGGTCGACGAAATAGGGGCGCTCGGGCCTGGGGCCGACAAAGCTCATGTCGCCGCGCAGCACGTTTATGAGCTGGGGGAGCTCGTCGATGCGGGTCTTCCTGATGAAGGCGCCCACCCTGGTCACCCTGTCGTCCTTCTCCCTGGCCCAGACCGGGCCGGTCTTGGACTCGGCGTCCTGGCGCATGGAGCGGAACTTGTATATCTCGAAGTGCCTGCCGTTCTCGCCCACACGGGTCTGACGGAAGATGACGGGCCCCCGGGACTCGAGCTTTATGGCCACGGCCGTAAGCGCCATGACCGGCAGGGCCGCCACGAGCAGCACGAAGGAGAAGACCATGTCGAGCACGCGCTTTATGATCTTTCTCGACCTCAGGGACTTGAAGCCGTCGGAGAAGACGAGCCAGCTCGGCTTGAGCTGGTCAAGCGGTATCTTGCCCATCATCCTCTCCTGAAAGGTCTCGCCCTCCTCGATGCTCACCCCCTTGAGCTTGCAGTCCAGCAGCGCCGACATGGGAAGCTTCGAGCGCCTGTCGGCGAGCGCCACGATTATCCTGTCCACCCCTTCGGTCTCGGCAAGCCTCGCAATATCGCCGTAACCGCCGATGACACCGGGGTTCACTATGGAGTGTCCTATCTTCTCCGGGTCGTCGTCTATGAAGCCGACGAGCTCGAGGTCGTGGTCCTTGTCGCCGTAGATCTCGGAGCCTATCTTCCTTGCCAGGTCGCCGGTGCCGATTATCATGACCCTGCCCTTGCCGACGTCGAACTCCAGGTGCCTGGCGAGAAAGGCCCTCCACAGGCACACCGCCGTCGCTATGAGCACCGCGTCGAGCGGCACCGTGTATATCTGGTACCCCGCGGCAAGGCGCAAGAGCGCCTCGCCCGCCGCGGCCGTGAGGGTCGCCGCCGCAAGCCTGCGGAAGAGGACCGACGGCCGGCTGTGGTGCTCGCGGGCGTAGAGGTCGAAGTAGTAGTAGACGACGCCGTAGACCGAGGCGACGGCAAGGGCCGCCAGGGGATGGAAGTCCACCGCCAGGTAGCCGTAACCGTCCATGGTGGCGGTGAGAGAGAGGGCGATGAGGTAGAGGAGGATGCTCTCCGACGCCCACACCATGAGCGTCCTCTTGGAGAGATACCTGTTGAGAAAGTAGAACATGGATGAGGCCTTCTTTTTCCGTGAGCTCAATAGTAGTATCCGTACTTCTTCAAGGTCGTTTCGGCGCCGTTGAGTACGATACCGGCTATATCGCTCTCCTGGAGCGAAGCTATGGCCTTATTCACCATGTCACGCGGCGTCTTGCCGGCCCTGACGACGAGGATCATGGCGTCAACGACCTTGGACAGAACGTTCATGTCGGCCAGCGAGAGTACGGGCGGAGCGTCGACGATGATGTAGTCGAACTCGCGCCTGAAGCTGTTCACGGCCAGGGCCATCTCCCTGGAGCCGAGAAGGCTTATGGAGTTCTTGACGCTGCGCAGCGCAGGCAGGACGTAGAGGTCCGTGTGCGCCACGCGGAGTATCGTCTCCCCCAGCTCCGCCTCGCCGGAGAGCACGTCGGGGAGGCCGAAGGCCGGGACGGCGTCGAGGTAAGGAGCGAAGGCCGGATGCTTGAAGTCACATTCCACGAGCAGCGTCTTCTTCCTGAACTCCCGGCCCATGATGTAGGAGAGGTTGAAGGCCGTGGTGGTCTTTCCCTCGCCCTTGAGCGCGCTGGTTACGGCGAAGACCTTGCAGGACTTCTTCAGGCCCACCTGTTCGAGCTTGGTGTAGAGGACGCGGTACTGCTCGGCCGCCACCGGGTCGGCGTCGTCCGCCACGGCGAGCCGCGCCTTGAGCGTCACCTCCCTGTAGGCGTCGACACCAAGGCTCTCGCGCACGAGGTCGGCGTCGTCGTCGAAGCCGCCCAGCGCCGTCAGCGGCCCCTCGTCGGCCGCCGCGGAAGCGGCCGTATCGAGCAGGGCGTCGTAGCGGCCCTTCTTCTCCGGGTCTTTCAGTGTTTCGTAGGCCTCGTCGATCAGGTCCATGGTGTCCTTTCTCTCTTCTTCGCTGTAGAGCGAGTAGAGCGCCGGAGAGTCCTCACAGAACGCGCTCTTCGCCCTCGAGTAGGCCTCGGCTATCTCCTCGGCCGTGGCGCTGCGCGGGACGTTGAGCACCTCGTAGTAGTTCTTCTCTTTCAGGTCTTTCATGGACTCTCGCCTCCGGAACTTTCACGCAGGCGGCGGCCGCTTCAGAAGCCGACCTCCTCCGCGCTCCAGTGGCCGATCCTGACCAGGCACGCCTGGAGCGCCGCCGCCGTCTCGGAACCGGGGTAGCCGATGACAAAGGGCTTCCTCGCCCTGACGGCGTCGCTCACGATCCCCTCGTAGCTGACGTGGCCGGCGTAGCCCACGTCCATGCCGAAGTAGTTGTAACAGGCCGTCTGCATGAGCCGCCCTATGTCGCCGTCCTTGTCCCTGCGCGCCTGGTTGACGAGCAGCGATATCCTCGTCTCGGCCATCATGCCGCGCACCATCTCTTCACCGCCGGGGTCCATCCGGCGAAGCTCGACGAAGATGTCGGCTATGGTCCTCGCGGACCTCGAATTGAAGACCGATCTCAGAAGCGACTTGAGCCTGAGGTCCTCCTCGGACTCGGTTATCCGCCTGATCTGCCTTGCGAAGAGACATTTCAGGTACCGGTAGGTATTCTCAATGGACGTCGGCTCCGGCGTGGTCACCAGTATGCCGAGGCCCGCGAAGAGAAACATGTCGAGCATGTTCGACGACGTGCCCGGCCCTATGTCGAGGATGATGTTGTCGTAGTCGAGACCGTGCAGCGCCCTTTCAAGCCGCCCCAGTCTCGGCCCTCCCATATCGGCCACGTCGAGCGAGTCCCTGGCGCCGCATACTATATCGAGGTTTTCGTAACCCGTGGCGGTTACGAGCTCTCTTATATCCGACACCCTGCCCTTGAGGAAGTTCGAAAGGGTCTGGCGCGCGGCGTTCATGCCGAGGAAGGTATGGAGGTTCGATGCGCCGAGGTCGGCGTCGACGAGCAGGACCCTCGCGCCGTCTCTGGCAAGGAGCAGGCCGAGGCTCGAGGCGATAAAGCTCTTTCCCACTCCACCCTTGCCTCCGCCGACGGCCCATATCCGCCTTCTCTTCGCATCCCTCGCTACCCGCCGCTCCCGCTCCGGCACGCCGTCGGGGAGGCCGTCGTTTCGTCCGCCGGACCTGAACCTGCCGAACCACTTCATCGGATGATCGTCAACTCTCCTCTCTCAGTGTCCGTCCAGGGACGGCTTGCGCCGTCCCCCCTGTCGATCCGCCCGGCACGCCCCACCGTTCACGGGGCAAGGGGCGCCTTCCCTTCCCGGCGCCCTGCCGGCGCTTTCCTTACGACAAGCCGCCGCCCCTGTCGCCGCTGAGCAGCCTGAGCTTTCTCTTGCGGCCCCGGGAGGGGGTCTTCCCGAACTCGTGCACGGGGATTACGGTGAGCACGGGGATGTCCGTAAAGCCGTCGAAGTCCTCGGGCTTGCGGAAGGCCGGATTCATGAGCTCGAGCAGGAAGGCCAGGGCCAGCCCCATGCCCGCGCCGCCGCCGGCGCCGAGGAGTATGATCTTCGCCTTGTTGGGCTTTACGGGCTTTTCAGGGAGGTTGGCCGGGTCCAGGACCCTGAACCTCTCGCCCTTCTGCCGCTTTTCGAGATTCTCGGCGAGCCTGGCGTTGAGCTTCTTTTCGAGAAGGTTCTGGTAGTTCTTGAAGGATATGTCGTAGTCGCGCTGGAGGTCGGCGAGGCGCTGTTCGTTGCCCGGGGTGCTCTCCACGCGGCGCTCGTACTCCTTGATCTGGCGCCTTATCCTCTCTTCGCTCTTCGTGAGCGAAGCGATCTGGGACTCGACCTCCTTCAGGCGCGCATAGGTCTCCGAGCCGCGTATGAGCCTCTCGTCGTCGACGGCCCCCTTGGCCGCTCCGCCGTCCGCCTGCCCGGCGGGGCCGCTCGCCTCCGCGCCGCCGCCGGTCTCCTCGTCGGCGACCGCCCCCTTGACGGCGGCCCTGGCCTGCAGCGTCCTCTCTATCTCCTCTATGCGCTTTCTTACGATGATTACATCGGGATACGTCTCCTTGTACACGGAGAGGAGTCCCGCCAGCTCGGCCTTGAGCCTCTCGAGCTCCGTTTCCAGGGGGTCGGGCTGTGGCGGCGCCTTGACCACGCCGCTCACCGCGGGCACCGCCGCCTGCGGCTGGTCGGCGTCGAGGCCGGCCTCGAGCAGCGCAAGCTGCTCACGGAGCATATCGCGCCTGTCGAGGGCGTTCTTGAGCGAGCCCTTCAGCGATATGAGCTCGAGCTGGAGCCTGTCGAGCGTTCTCAGGTTCGCGTCGAGCTGCTCGGGGAGGCTGCCCATGTGCCTCTCCTTGAAATCCCTTATGGCCTGCTCCTGGGCCTCGAGCTCGGCCTTGGCCCTGGCGAGCTCGTTAGCCAGAAACTCGGAGGTCCCCTCGGCGTACTGCTCCCTGATCCGCAGGTTCTCCTCGATGAAGAGCGAGGCGAGGGTGTTGGTCACCTCCATGGTCACGTAAGGGTCCTTGCCCATGTAGCTTATGCTGAAGGCGTCCCCGCCGCGCCGTCCGCCCCGGCCTATGACCTCGACCGATATGTCCTTGCGCATGCGCTCGATCTTGTCCTCGATGCCCGTCTGCGGCACCCTGCCGGCCTCGGGAGGGCCCAGAAGCTTGAGCTTGAGCTTTGCAAGCAGGCCGTCCCCCTTCTTGCCGTAGAGGTCGAAGTCCTTTA
>DRME01000090.1 GCA_011375175.1 Deltaproteobacteria bacterium
CCCGATTTTGCTTGCAAAATCGGGGTGATCCGCAGGGAATTAAAAGTCTTTGAAGGGGGTCTGGGGGAAACTTTCTACAGAAAGTTTCCCCCAGAGTAATATTAATATGAAGCTTGACATTACCCCCTCTCACATGCACCCTTGACAAGCCGCCCTTCCAAGTGGTACGCTGAAAAAATTCGGGGGTATGATGAAGCTCTTTGACGGCCTCAGAAGACTCGTCTCCATACTGCTCTTCACCGCCCTGGCGCTCCAGCTCTCGGGCTACACGTGCCGGGCGGAGGTGCGTCTCGACACGCCCCCGGTCCTCCACCACGGCGACGGCCACATCGCCTCCCATGACATCGTCGACGGCTCGGCGCTCGACGCCGACAACCACTACTGTCCCTGTCCGTGCCACGGCGGCTTCACCCTGACTCCGCCCCTTGCCGTATCCTCCACGGTAAAGGCCGCAGCGCCCGTGACGATGCAACCGCCTCCCCAGCCGACCGACGTCACCATAGCCTACTTCCATCCTCCGAAAATCGTTCTCTGATCCGCGACCCCGACGGGCCGCACGGGGAGCAGGGCGGCAGTCCCTCCCCTGCCGGCGCGCGCGGGCCCTGCAGGATAGACGACCGGCTCCCGTGCCCGCCGCCGCGGCAGGCCGCCCCCCGCTTCTCTGCCGGGTCCTTGCAGAAGACAAATCCGAAAAAACGTTTCCAGGAGGTCCTGTCCTTGAATATGCCGAGATTTCCCATGCCCGCGCTGGCCCTTGCCGCGCTCCTCGTGCTGGCGGCCGTCTCCCACGGCTTCGCCGGCGAGGACTCCCCCGTCTACACCCTCGATGAGATCATCGAGGTGGCGATGAGGGAAAACCCCTCCGTCGCCGTCTTCCGGGCCAATCTCGACGCGGCCCGCGGAGAGGTCACGGCGAGCAGGGCCTACCCGAACCCGGAAGTCGAGGTGGGCGGCTCGCGGGGCACCTCGCTCGAGACCGACGAGTCGGCCGCCGAGTTCTCCATAAGCATCGGCCAGCCCATAGAGTGGCCCGGCAAGAGGCTCTACAGGGAGAAGGCGGCCAGGTCGGCCCTGGAGAGAAGGGAGATCGAGAAAGAGAGCTTCCTCATCGAGCTCCGCTACGAGGTGAAGGCCGCCTTCTACAGGCTGCTGCTGGCGAACAAGGAGGTGGAGATCGCCGCCGAGAACCTGACGACCGTGGAAAAGCTGCTCGCCACGGTCCGGGCCAGGGTCGAGGCCGGAGAGACGCCGGAGTTCGAGCTCGTCAAGGCGCGGGTGGAAAAGCTCAAGGCGGGAAAGGCGCTGCGGAGCGCCGAGAAGAAGGCCCTTATCGCCGCGGCGAGGCTCAACGGCCTGCTCGGAAACGCGCTGCCCGCGGGCTTCGCCGTGAAAGGGGAGTTCAGGAGCCCGGTCGGCGGATACTCCAAGGAAGAGATCCTCGCCAGGGCCTTCGAAGACCACCCCTTCATACGCGCCGCCAAGAAGCAGGTCGAGCTCAGCAGAAACGAGCTGCGGCGCGAACAGGAGTCGGTCATGCCCGATGTCACCGTCAGGGGCTTCTATGACAAGGAGATCGACAAGAAGACCGTCGGTCTCGGTATCTCGGTGCCCCTTCCAGTCTGGTACAGGAACAGCGGCGAGATAGCCTCGGCCTCGGCCGCGCTCGCGCAGGCCCAGGCCGACCTCCACAGGACGAGAGTGGAGCTCTCGGTGGCCCTCGACGAGGCCCTCAGGGACTACGAGATCGCCCTCGGGCAGACCGAGGTCTTCGAGGAGGGCCTGCTCGAACAGGCGCGACAGGCGCTGCGAATCGCCGAGTTCAGCTACGCCCAGGGGGCTTCCGGCATCCTCGACTACCTCGACGCCCAGCGCGTATACCGCGAAACCCTCCTCGACTACGGCAGGGCGCGCTTCGACCTCTCGCTCGCCATAATAGACATCGAAAGGCTCTCCGGCGAGGAGGAGTAGATGGAGGAGGTCACCCTCTACATAGAAGGTATGGACTGCGAGGAGGAGGCCAAACTGGTGCGCTCCGCCCTCGAGGCCCTCGACGGGGTGGACTCCTTCCATGTCAACACCGCCTCGGGGAGTGTGAGCGTCGTCTACGACCCTTCGCTCCTGTCGGTGCGGCGCATGAGCGCCGCCCTGGAGAAGACGGGCCTTGGCGTGAGACTCGAAAGAAGGAACGGGAGCGGCCGGAGCGGTCCCTGGTGGCGCGAGCCGAGGATCCTCACCCTCTCCATCTGCGCCGCGATAATCGCCGTCACCCTCGTCCTCGAGCACCTCGCCGGTATGCCCCATCCCATGGCGGCCTTCCTCTACGCGGCGGCCGTGGTCGTGGGCGGGTACTTCCCGGCCAGGATGGGCCTTGCGGCCCTCAAGAACCTCACCCCCAACATACGGACCCTAATGGTTGCCGGTGCGGCCGGGGCCGTGAGCCTCGGGCTCTGGGAGGAGGCGGCGCTTCTGGTGCTCATCTACTCGCTGGGCGACGTGCTCGAGGCCTACGCCTCGGACCGCGTGCGCTCGGCCGTGAGGGCGCTCATCGGGCTCGCCCCCAAGGAGGCGAGGATAAAGCGCGGCGGAAAGCTCCTCAGTATCCCCATAGACGAGGTGAAGGTGGGGGAGACGGCCGTCATAAGGCCCGGCGAGAGGATACCCATAGACGGAGTCGTCGTCGCCGGCTCGTCGTCGGTGGACCAGGCCCCCATAACGGGCGAGTCAATACCGGTGGCCAAGAAGCCCGGCGACAGGGTCTTCGCCGGGTCGGTCAACCAGCGGGGCTCGCTCGACGTGGAGGTCACCGCGCCGTTCAGGGACACCACGCTGGGCAGGATAATCCACTACGTCGAGGAGGCCGAGACGAGAAAATCCGTCTACCAGCGCTTCGGCGAGACCTTCGGACGATACTACACGCCCTCCATGTTCGCCCTCGCCTCGGCCGTAATGGTGCTGCCCGGCCTTGTGACGGGCCAGTGGATCGAGTGGTTCTACCGGGGGCTCGTGGTGCTCGTTGTCTCCTGCTCCTGCGGCATAGCGCTCTCCATACCGGTGGCCGTCGTCGCGGCCGTAGCCAACGGCGCGAGAAAGGGCGTCCTCATAAAGGGAGGGGCCCACATCGAGGCGGCGGGGCGTGTAAGGGCCGTGGCCTTCGACAAGACGGGCTCGCTCACCATGGGAGAGGCCCGGGTGACCGACGTGGTGCCGCTTAGCGATACGCCGGTGGAGGAGATAGTGCGGATCGCGGCCTCGGTGGAGCACCGCTCCGAGCACATACTGGCCGACGCCGTTGTGAGGAAGGCCGAAGAGATGGGCCTCTCCCTCGAAGAGGCGGCCGACTTCGAGGCCATGCCCGGCATGGGCGCAAGGGCGAGGCTCGGCGACAGGAGATACGCCGTCGGCAGCCCGGCGCTCTGCGATGGGCTCGCCCCCTCGCAGAAGCGCCGCGTCGCCGAGGCGGCCTCGGCGCTCGAGCGCGAGGGAAAGACCGTCATGGTCCTTCTCGAGGACGGCGACGCGGTGGCGGTCATTGCCGTGAGCGACGAGATAAGGCCCGAGGCCCGTGAGACGGTGCGGCGCCTTCGCCGCCTCGGCGTGCGGGGCGTGGTCATGCTCACGGGAGACAACGAGACCGTGGCCGCCGCCGTGGCCAGGAAGGCCGGCATCGACGAGTACAGGGCCGCCCTCCTGCCCGAGCAGAAGGCGGCGGCCGTAAAGGAGCTCAGGCGGCGCTACACAACGGTGGCGATGGTGGGCGACGGCGTGAACGACGCCCCGGCGATGGTGGCCTCGGACCTCGCCGTCGCCATGGGCGCCGCCGGCACGGACGTGGCCATAGAGACGGGCGACATCGTGCTCATGAGCGACGACCTGTCGAAGATACCGGCGGTGATGGAGCTGAGCAGGAAGACACTGCGGGTGATGAAGGAGAACATCGCCGTCTCCCTCGCCGTCATAGCCGTGCTCGTGCCCATGGCGCTCACCGGCTCCATCGGGCTCGTGCCGGGACTTCTGGCAAACGAGATCGGCGGCCTCGCCGTCATACTCAACGGCCTGCGGCTGTTGAGGTGACCGGGGCGGACCGCGCCCCCTCTACGAAAGGGTCGCGTCGAAGAAATCCAGCGGGAAAGGAAGAGGTGTCTGTCATGGGAGGCAAAAGGCTTGTTGCGGCGTTGACGGTGCTGGCCGTGGTTGCGGCGGCGCTCTTTCTATGGGCCATGGGCATGGTGGAGCTGCCGTGGCTGGGGCTGGTGCGGGAGGACCATCTGCACGGCGGGAAGGCTCCCCACGGGCACGAAGGCATCGACAGCCCCGACGTCATGGTTACTCACGACGACGAGGGGCCCGACGGCCACGACCACGGCGGGGAGCAATCCTACGCCCCCTACGGCGGCTACGAGGAGGATGCCCACGATCACGGCGGGGATGCCCATGATCACGGCGAGGAGGCCCACGACCACGGCGGCGGAGGCCACGGAGGCCACGAAGAAGGGGTCGTCCGCCTCGACCCCACAAAGCGAACGGCCGTGGAACTCGGCGAGGCGGTCGTAAGGCGCGGCTCGCTCACCACGCTCATAAAGCTGCCGGCCGAGGTCCAGTGGGACGCCGACAACCTCATACACGTAACGCCGCGGGTCGACGGCATAGTGCTCGCCGTGGAGAAGTCGCTGGGAGACAGGGTGAAGGAAGGGGAGCTCCTCGTCACGCTCGACTCGCCGGAGATGGGCAGGGCGAGGATGGAGTTCCTCACCGACCTCAACCGCATGGCCCTGGCCGAGGTGGACTTCGAGCGCGCGAGGACGATCTACGAGAACACGAAGAAGCTGCTCGCCGTGCTCGACGAAAGGCCCGCGCCCAGGGAGGCGCTCGAGCGGGCGCGCCGCCTCCCCTCCGGCGAGAACAAGAACCTGCTGCTCACCAAGTACACGGTCATGCACGTAAACGAGCGCAACTTCCGGCGCGAAAAGAAGCTCTTCGAGAAGAAGATAAGCAGCGAGGCCGACTACCTGGCCGCCGAGAGCGCCTACGAGACGGCGCGGGCCGACTTCTACTCCACCTACGAGGAGATAGGCTTCAACCTCGAGATAGACTTCCTCAAGGCGAAGAACGAGTTCGAGATAGCGAAGAACGAGATACTCAACTCCGAGCGCACCCTCCACATCCTGGGACTTACGAAAAAGGAGACCGACACGCTCAGGAAGGAGGGGGCCGAGCTCCACAGCGAGATTTCGCGCACCGGCCTCTACAGCCCCGTAAACGGCGTCATAGTGGAGCGCCACGTAAGCCGCGGCGAGCGGGTGGGCCGCGAGAGCACGCTCTTCAAGATAGCCGACACCTCGCGCATGTGGGTCATGGCAAGCGTCTACGAGCGGGACCTGCGCTTCCTGCACAAGGGCCAGAAGGCGCTCGTCCGCCTCGACGCCTATCCCGGCGAGACGATGGAGGGGGTCATCGATTATATCGGCAGCGAGCTCGCGCCCGATACGAGGACCGTGCAGGCCAGGGTCGTACTGCCCAACAGGGACGGGAGGCTGCGCGCCGGCATGTTCGGAAGCGTAACGCTCTTTTCCGGCAACACAGGCCGCAAGGATACGGGTCTTCTCGTTCCCGTCGACGCGCTCCAGCGAAGCGAGGCGGGATACGTCGTATTCCGTGTGAAGGGTGAAGACGAATTCGAGGAGGTGGCGGTGGAGGTGCTTCGCAAGTCGGCCGACTTCGCCCTCATAAGCGGTCCCGTGAGGGAGGGTGAGCGGGTCGCCACGGGCGATCTCTTCATACTCAAGGCCGAGGCGGGCAAGGAAGAGATGGGGGGCGGCCACAGCCACTGACCGGGCCGCCCCTACCGGAGGAGCTTACCGAAGATGTCAAGGATCGTAGATTTCTCGCTCAACAACAGGCTCATCGTAATCATCGTCTGGCTTCTCGTCGCCGCCGCCGGCGTGAATTCGCTCACGAGACTGCCCATCGACGCCGTGCCCGACGTGACCAACATACAGGTCCAGGTCCTCACCAACTCGCCGGGCCTGCCGCCCGAGGAGGTGGAGCGCTTCATAACCTTCCCCGTAGAGACGGCCATGAGCGGACTCCCGGCCGTCGAGGAGATACGGTCGGTCTCCAAGTTCGGGCTCTCGGTCGTCACCATCGTCTTCGAGGAGGGCACCGACATATACTGGGCCCGCCAGCTCGTGGGCGAGAGGCTCGTGGAGGCGAGGGAAGAGATACCAGAGGGCTACGGCGAACCGGCCATGGGGCCGATCTCAACGGGCCTCGGCGAGATATACCAGTTCGAGGTGCGCGGCGAGGGCTACACGCCCATGGAGCTTCGCACCATCCTCGACTGGTACGTCAACTACCAGCTGCGAAGCGTCCCCGGCATCGTAGAGGTCAACTCCTTCGGCGGCGAGCTCAAGACCTACCAGGTCACACTCGACCCCGGCAGGCTCACGGCCTACGGCATCTCGGTAAAGGAGATACTCGACGCCCTGGAGTCCAACAACCGCAACGTGGGAGGCGGCTACATCGCCCACCACGGCGAGCAGTACCTCATCCGAGGCGAGGGGCTCATCGAGACGCTCGAGGACCTGGGCGACATCATCGTCACCACCGACGAGCACACGGGCACGCCCATCTACATAAAGGACCTGGGCCGCGTGGAGTTCGCCCCCATGATCCGCCAGGGCGCCGTGACCCGCGACGGCCGCGGAGAGGCCGTCGTCGGCATCGTCATGATGCTCATGGGCGCCAACTCCCGCGTCGTCGTCGACGAGGTGAAACAGAAGATCGAGAAGATAAAGAAGTCGCTGCCCGAGGGCGTGACCATCGACACCTACTACGACAGGACCGAGCTCGTCCACAAGACCATAAAGACCGTGGCCAAGAACCTCATCGAGGGCGGCATACTGGTCATAGTCATACTGCTGCTCTTTCTCGGAAACGTCAAGGGCGGCCTCATCGTGGCCTCGGCCATACCGCTCTCCATGCTCGTGGCCTTCTCGGCCATGAGGCTTGCGGGCCTGAGCGGCAACCTCATGAGCCTGGGCGCCATAGACTTCGGGCTCATCGTCGACGGCTCGGTCGTCATGATCGAGAACGTGGTGCGCTACCTCTCCGAGCACCGCGACGACAAAAGGCCCCACATCGAGAAGGTGAGGGCCGCCTGCAGGGAAGTGGCCCGTCCCGTCGTCTTCGCCGTGGGCATAATCATAATCGTCTATCTGCCCATACTGGCCCTCACCGGCGTGGAGGGCAAGATGTTCAAGCCCATGGCCCTGACCGTGGTATTCGCCCTCGCCGGCTCGCTCGTGTGCGCCATGACGCTCATGCCCGTGCTCGCCTCTCTGTTCCTTGTCAATATCAAGGAGAAGGAGCCGCTCCTCTTCTCGCTGGCGAAGAGGGTCTACAGGCCGGTCATAAAGAGGGTCATGGGCAGGCCGGCCGTGACCTTCGGCGTCGCCCTCTCGGTATTCGCGGCGAGCATCTCGTTTACGCCGTTCATGGGCACGGAGTTCATCCCCGAGCTCGACGAGGGGGCCATAGCGCTTCAGATATGGCGGCTGCCCAGCGTCTCTCTCGAGAAGTCCAACGAGATAAGCACCCTGGCCGAGCGGGTCCTCAAGGAAGAGTTCGCCGTGGAGATAGACACCATAGTGTCGCGCACGGGCCGGGCCGAGATAGCGACCGACCCCATGGGCGTGGAGATAAGCGACACCTACATAATGCTCAATCCCAGGGAGCAGTGGCGCTACGAGTCGAAGGAGGCGCTCATCGAGGCCATGGACGAGGTCCTCAAGGAGCGGGTGCCGGGCGCCATATTCAGCTACTCCCAGCCCATCGAGCTGCGTGTTGCCGAGCTCATCTCCGGCGTGCGCAGCGACGTGGCCATAAAGATCTACGGCGACGACCTCGAGCTCATGAAGAAGAAGGCCGACGAGGTGGTGCGCATCGTAAGGGAGGTGCCCGGCGCGGCCGACACCAAGGCCGAGCAGGTCATAGGGCTTCCGACCATGCGGGTGCGCATAGACCGCCAGGCCATAGCCCGCTACGGCATAAACGCCGAGGACATCCTCGACGTCATACAGGCGATAGGCGGCAAGGAGGCCGGCGTCATAGTGGAAGGCCAGAAGCGCTTTACGCTCCAGGTGCGCTTCGACGAGTCGGTGCGCCGCGGGCTCGACAGGATAGGGGACCTCAAGATCGAGGCGCCCGTCGGCGCCGGCGACTCGCCGCGGCTCATCCCGCTCTCCCAGCTCGCGTCTATCGAGATAGAGGAAGGGCCGGCCCAGATAAGCCGCGAGAACATAAGCCGCCGCATCACGGTGGAGACCAACGTGCGGGGCCGCGACCTCGGCTCCTTCGTGGCCGAGGCCCAGGATCGGCTCGACAGGGAGTTCACCCTGCCTCCCGGCTGGTACATGGACTGGGGAGGGCAGTTCGAGAACCTGCAGGAGGCGTCGCGGATGCTTGCGCTGCTCGTTCCCGTGGCGCTGCTGCTCATCTTCGTTCTCCTCTACAGCACCTTCAACTCGGCGCGCCTTGCGGCGCTCATATACCTGAACGTGCCCATGGCCGTAACGGGCGGCGTCTTCGCCCTCCTGCTCCGGGGCTACCCCTTCTCCATATCGGCGGGCGTGGGCTTCATCGCGCTCTTCGGCGTGGCCGTGCTAAACGGCGTGGTGCTCGTCTCCTACATCGTGCAGAAGCGGAAGAGCGGCGCCTCGGCCTTCGACGCCGCCGCCATGGGGGCCATGGCGAGGCTCCGGCCCGTGCTCATGACGGCCCTTGTGGCCTCCTTCGGCTTCGTGCCCATGGCGCTCGCCACGAGCGCCGGGGCCGAGGTGCAGCGCCCGCTGGCTACGGTCGTCATAGGGGGGCTCGTCACCTCGACGCTTCTGACGCTGCTGGTCCTCCCCTCGGTCTACAGGTGGTTCGCCGGAGACGAAGGGGCGGCGGGCGGGAGAGCCGCTGATCGCACCTCATAGGGCGGGGGCCGCCCCGGGGCGTTGAAGCCCGCTCGGCCGGCGGGGGATGCGCCTCGGCCCCGGCGGCCCCTGCGCAAGGAGTCTTTAGCGGCCCGTGGGGGCGGCCGCCTCCATCGGCGAGCGCCGGGCTTTACACCAGAAGTTACGCCGCCGTCGCGGAGCGGAGCGCTCCGTGTGCGTTTCGGGCACTTTCGGCCGGTCCGGCGGCGGTGGCGAGCGGACCCGGCCGAAGCCCCCTCAGGACTTGAGGATCTCCGTTATTATCTCGCGCACCTCGCGGCGCTCCATGACCTTCAGGATGAGTCTTACGAACCCTATGAGCTCGCTCCTCTCGTCCTCGCTCATCCGCCTGTAGATCTCGCCTATGAGCCGTTCCGTCTTGAACGTTCCCTCTCCCTTGCCGTTCCGCGTGAAGAAGTAGGCGAGGTCCTGGTCCATCGCCTCGGCCAGTATGAGCCACTCCTCGGTCGTGATGGGTATGTGTCCCTTCTCCTTCCTTACGTATGTGGTGCGGTCGATGCCGAGCTGGCGGGCCAGATACTCCTGCTTTATGGACTTGTCCTTTCTGAGCTCCCGGAGCCTGGACAGTATGTCCTTTGTGTCTATCATGCACGTAGTATATACCCCGTCCAGGGGCTTAGCAACCCGAAAGTTGATGTCCTTAAAGCAGAGGTGAAGTCTCTACATCTCCCCTTGAGTACGCCCTCCCGCTCCCGCCACTCCGCCGCGTCGAGGGGCGCGGGCGGGGCGAGCTCGCGCCTGGGCGCAAGCTCGCGTAACACGTAAAATACCACTTGCAATCCCCCTGTGAGTGTGTTAAATTTACTGGATAGAGGTTCTGCTTGACAAGTGGGCATTAAGCCCACTTTTTTATTTACGGCGAAGTTTCGTCCCGGGGCACCTCTTTGAGTGGGGGTCTCTTCAACCGGGGGCGTCTCTTCGTGGGGAAGGGGCGCTGTCGCCCTCTCAACCGCCTCATCGGGACCGCCTCATCGGGCGCGACCAGCGCGACGGCGGGCAGGGGGCCATGGGCTTGAGGGGGCGGTCATCAGGGCGTGGAGCAGGAGGGCGGGGAGCAGGGCGGCATGGGCGGAGAGAAGGGTTCCGTGCAGACGGTGGAGGAGAGGGTCGAGGCCGTCGTGACCCCCCTTCTCGAGTCGATGGGGCTTGAGCTCGTCGACGTCGAGTACGGAGTGGGCCGCGGTCGCGCAAGGCTCTGTCTCTACGTGGACAAGCCCGGCGGCGTGACCATCGACGACCTAAGCGCCGTGAGCCGCGAGGCCGGCGTGCTCCTCGACGTGGAAGACCCCATAGAGATGAGCTACGATCTCGAGGTCTCGTCTCCCGGTCTCAGCAGACCGCTCAGAAAAGAGAAGGATTTTCGACGGGCCGTGGGCAAGAGGATAAGGCTCGTCACCACCGCCGAGGTGGGAGGGCGCCGCACTCTCGCCGGCACGCTCGAGGCCTTCGCCGGGGGCGTGCTCACCGTCGTCGATTCCGACGGCGTCCGCTACGAAGTGGGGATCGGAGCTCGATGATCTTCGGGTCCATCGCCTGGATGTCGGCGCGCAATTGTTCCAGCGCGCCCACGGTGGCCTCGCGGTCGTC
>DRME01000091.1 GCA_011375175.1 Deltaproteobacteria bacterium
CTCTCAGGCCGTCCCCGATCGAAAAAGGGCGAGGGGCGAGGGGGGCAAGAGGGGGCTTTCCTCTCGGGCCGTCCCTGAAGGAAAAAAGGCGAGGGGCAAGGGGGCGTTTCCTCTCAGGTAGTCCCTGCGCCGTATTGAGCGAACGAAATGCAAGGAAACCATCCTGGGGGAAGAGGGGACTTTTCTTCTCGGGTAGTCCCTGCGGCACGAAAGTCAAGCCATCGGGAAGCGAATACGAAAAGATGTTTTCTCAAGAGATCGTAGAGCGCATAGAGGCGGCCACCAGGAAGTATCCCAACAGGAAGTCGGCCACCATGGAGGCCCTGCGCATAGCGCAGTCCGTCAAGGGGCACCTCGAGGAGGACGACATGCGCGAGGTGGCGCGGCTTCTCGGCGTCTCGCCCGTGGACGTGCTCCAGGTCGCGGCCTTCTACACCATGTACAACGTGCGCAGGCCCGTGGGCAGGTATCACATACAGGTCTGCCGCAACATATCGTGCTCGCTGCTCGGCGCCGAGCACCTCATCGGCCACATGGAGAGGAAACTCGACATAAAGCTCGGAGGCACCACGGCGGACGGCAAGTTCACGCTCACCACCGTCGAGTGTCTCGGCTCCTGCGGCACGGCGCCGGTCATGCAGATAAACGAGGACTACTACGAGAACCTCACGGCCGAGAAGATAGACGAGATACTGGCGGGTCTTGACTGACGCCGCCCTCTGCGCATGGAAAAGGTACTGCTCAGGAACATAGACAAGCCCGAGGCCTTCAAGCTCGAGAACTACCGCCGCGGCGGCGGTTACGAGGCGCTCAGGAAGGCCCTCGAGATAAGGCCCGAGACGATCATCCAGATGGTCAAGGACTCGGGGCTTCGCGGACGCGGAGGGGCCGGTTTCTCGACGGGGCTGAAGTGGAGCTTCATCCCCAAGGACCCGACCATCCCCAAGTACCTCTGCTGCAATGCCGACGAGGGCGAGCCCGGCACCTTCAAGGACCGGGGGATCATCGACAACGACCCTCACCTGCTGCTCGAGGGGATGATCATATCAAGCTACGCCATCGGCGCCTCCAACGCGTACATCTATATCCGGGGCGAGTTCGCCTTCGGGGCGCGAAGGCTCGAAGAGGCCATAAAGGAGGCCTACGAAGCGGGGTTTCTCGGCGAGAACATACTGGGCTCGGGCTTCTCGCTCGACATGTACGTCCACCGCGGCTTCGGCGCCTACATATGCGGCGAGGAGACGGCCCTTCTCGAATCGATCGAGGGACTGCGCGGCCAGCCGCGCATAAAGCCGCCCTTTCCGGCTCTGGCCGGCCTCTACGGAAAGCCCACGGTCATAAACAACGTCGAGACCCTTTCGTGCATACCGGCCATAATCGACAAGGGCGCCCAGTGGTTCGCCTCCATAGGTCCCGAGAAGAGTCCGGGTCCCAAGATATTCTGCGTGAGCGGCCACGTCAGAAGGCCCGGCCTCTACGAGCTGCCCATGGGCACCGTGCTGCGCGACCTCATCTACAACCACTGCGGCGGCGTGCCCGGCGACAGGAAGATAAAGGCCGTCATACCGGGGGGCGTGAGCGCTCCCATGCTCTCGTCCGAGGAGCTCGACACCCCTCTCGACTTCGACTCCCTGGCCGCCAAGAAGAGCATGCTCGGCTCCGGCGCCGTGGTGGTCATGGACGAGACCACCTGCATACCGAAGGTCTCGTACATAATAAACCGCTTCTTCAGCCACGAGTCCTGCGGCAAGTGCACGCCCTGCCGCGAGGGGACGGCGTGGCTTACGAGGATACTCGGGCGCATCGAGCATGGGAAGGGGCGTCCCGGAGACCTCGACGACCTCGACGCCATATGCGACGGCATATTCGGCCGCACCTTCTGTCCGCTCGGCGACGGAGCGGTCATGGCGCTTCGCGGAGCGCTCAAGCACTTCCGCCATGAGTTCGAGTATCACATCGAACACAAAAAATGCATGGTCTCCGCCTGACGGACGCCGCCGGGCGGAGCCGGGATATCGATGGTTACCGTAACGATAAACGGAAAAGAAGTCACGGTAGAGGATAACACCCTCATCCTCGATGCGGCCCGTCAGGCGGGCTTCGAGATACCGACCTTCTGCTACCAGGCCAACCTCTCGAGGCTCGGCTCGTGCAGGATGTGCCTTGTCGAGATCGAGGGGCAGCGCAAGCTCCAGCCCTCGTGCGTAACCCCCGTGCTCCACGGCATGAAGGTCAACACCGAGAGCGAGAACGTCCTCAAGGCCCGCTCCGACGTGCTCGAGTTCCTGCTCAGCAACCACGCCCTGGACTGCCCGGTCTGCGACAAGGGCGGCGAGTGCGAGCTCCAGGACATGGTCTTCAGGCACGGGCCCCACAGGGGCCGCCACCGCGAGGCCAAGTACCGCTTCCACGAAAAGGACTACGTCCTGAGCCCCGTCATCGTCAAGAACTCGAACCGCTGCGTCCACTGCATGCGCTGCGTGCGCGTCTGCAAGGAGGTGGTCGGCGTGGGCGTGCTCGGCTCCTTCGGCCGCGGCCAGACGCAGGAGGAGACGAGCTTCCTGCGCACCGAGCTCGACTGCGACCACTGCGGCAACTGCATAGAGGTCTGTCCCGTGGGCTGCTTCATGCGCAGGCCCTACCGCTACAAGGCGAGGCCCTGGGACCTCGAGACGGCCGTGAGCGTCTGCCCCTACTGCTCCACGGGGTGCAGGATCAAGATCCAGCAGCGCGACGGCGTGGTGCTGCGCTCGATGGCCGAGCGGGGCAAGGGCTTCAACGAAGAGAGCCTCTGCGCCCGCGGCCGCTTCGGATTCGATTTCACGGGCAGCGCCGAGAGACTCACCACCCCTCTTGTGCGGCGCGACGGCGAGCTCCGAAGGGCCGGGTGGGACGAGGCCCTCTCGGTCATAAAGGAGCGTTTCAGGCTCGGCTCCAGGGCCGCCGGCATCGCCTCGGCGAGGCTCACCAACGAGGAGCTCTACCTCTTCCAGAAGCTCATGCGCGGGGCGGTGGGCACGGCCAACGTGGATTCGGCGTCCAACAGGTGGAGCCCCCAGGCCGTCGAGGCCTTCGCCGACGTCACGGGCATGGCCGCAGGACACAGCCGGGTCTTCGACCTCCTCGACGCCGGGACCATACTGGTCGTGGGCTCCCACCTCTCGACCGAGAACCCCGTGACCGACTACAAGGTCCGCCGCTACGTGGAGACGCGCGACACGGCGCTCATAGTCGCCTCTTCGCGCTCCATGAAGCTTGACGGCTCGGCGAGCTTCGTTCTGCGCCACGAGCCGGCCGCCGAAGGGGAGCTGCTCGAGGGCCTCGCGGCCATTGGCGGGGGCGAAGGCCGGAGCGGGGCCGTCGCCGGCGTGGACGCCGACGCCCTCCGGGGGGCGGCCCGGGAGCTCTTCGGATCGCAGACCGTGGGGATCATAGCCGGCACGGAGTTTCTGCGCTGTCCGGAGAACATCAGGGGGCTCAAGGGACTCAAGGAGGCCCTTGCCGCCGGTGGGCGCAGGGTGCTGATCATGCCGGTCTTCGACAGGCCCAACCAGCGCGGCGCCTGGACCCTCGGCGTAACGCCAGGCCTCGGCCCCGGCTTCGTGAGCCTCGACGACGGCGCCCGCGGCGAGGACTCCATAATCGAAGCCGTGGCGGCGGGCAGGATAGACTCCCTCTACGTGGCGGGAAGCGACCTCGCCGCCGCCTACCCCGACGGCGCGGCGGTGCGCAAGGCCCTTGAAAAACTCGACATGCTCGTGGTCCAGGACATCTTCCTCACCGAGACGGCCCGCATGGCCCACGTGGTCCTTCCGGCCGCCTCGTTCGCCGAGAAGTGCGGCACCTTCACCAATCAGGAGGGCCGCATCCAGCGCCTTGAAAAGCTCGTGGACCCGCCGGGCGAGGCGAAAACGGACCTCGAGATAATCGCCGCCGTCGGCGAGATGATCTCGCCGGGCTTCGGCCCCGCAACGGCCGAGCGTGTGCGGGAGGAGATAGACAGCGAGGTCGAAGCCTACGGCTCCGCCACCGCCGACGAGCGGGGAGGACTCCTCGTGGCCGGTTCGGCGCAGGGGCTGCGCCCCGCCGACCACCCCGTCGTGGTCTCCCACGTGGAGGAGAAGGTCGACGCCGCCTTCCACTTCAAGCTCGTAACGGGCAACCACCTCTTCTTCTCGGGGACGCTTGCGCGCCGCTCGCCCGTGCTCAGAGGCCTGCTCGGCGAGCCCTACGTGGAGATAAACGAGGAAGACGCCGAGAGCCACGGCCTCAAGGCCGGCGACTTCGTGAAGGTCCACGGCAAGTACCACGAGGTGAAGCTCAAGGTGCGCACCACCCGCGGCTTCGCGCCGTCCGTGGCCTACATACCGGAGAACTTCGAGGAGCTCGAGATCAACCGTTTTTTCAGAAAGGGACACATGGTCCCGCGGGTCAACATAACGCGCGTGTAGAGGGCCGGCGGCCGGGGGAGCCGCTTTGACGCCGCATCCGCTTTGACGCCGCATCCGCCGGCCTCCCGTTGCGGCCCCGCAGGGGCGGGCCGGCGGCGAGGGGGCCGGTTCGACGCCCGTCGGCGCCTTCACCAACAGTAACGTCGAGCTCGGTAGCGAGCCGGCGGAAACGGACGAAGGGGCGCAAAAGGGGCGCGAAGGGGGCACACGAAGGGGGCAGGGGGGAGGGCCTCTCCGGGAGAGGGCTCCCGGGGCGGAGGACCACCGGCCTTTCCCAATCGGAAGGAGGCGACCGAAATGATAGACCCCAAGACTCTCAGGGACCTCCAGTTCTTCTCGGACCTCACCGACGAGGAGCTCGAGGTCATGGCCGGCATAGTCAACAAGAAGGACTTCAAGACCGGCGACGTCGTCTTCAAGGAGACAGAGTCGGGCACGTCGCTCTACATCATCAGGAAAGGCGAGGTCAAGGCCTGCAAGATGGCGCCCGACGGAGAGCTCCTGACGCTGACCATAATGAAGGACGGCGAGATATTCGGAGAGATGAGCTTTCTGGACGGCAGGCCCCGCTCGGCGACTATCGTCGCCATATCGGACGTGGAGACATACGTCATCGAGAAGGCCGACTTCGACACCATAGTAGACGAACACCCGAGGATAATCTACAAGATACTCAAGAACATCGTCTTCACGATCCACTCCATTGTGCGGGGCATGAACACCCGCTACATGGAGATGATAAACTACATGTGGGGCAGGAGAAGGTAGGCCTTGTTCGACTTCTTCGTAGGCGTAGACATCCTTCTCTTCGAGGTCAAGATGGTCCTTGTTGAAGTGCTGCTCATAGCCGTAAAGGTCGTCGTCGTCACGCTCATCCTCTTTGCGGCGCCGCTGCCGCTCACCTGGCTCGAGCGCAAGGTGGCCGGCCACATACAGGTGCGTCTCGGCCCTTATCGCGTGGGACCCCACGGCCTCCTCCAGCCCTTCGCCGACATGATAAAGCTCGTATTCAAGGAGGACATCGTCCCGGCCAGGGCCGACAGGTTCCTCTTCCTCGCGGCGCCGGTCGTCACCATGGTGCCGGCCTTCGCCGCCTTCGTGGCCATCCCCTTCGGCGAGACGTGGACCGTGCCCTTCGTGGGCCGCGAGGTCACGCTCTACATCTCGGACATGAACGTGGGCATACTGTACGTGCTCGCCATAGCGGGGCTCGGTATCTACGGCATAATCCTCGGCGGCTGGGCTTCGAACAGCAAGTACGCCCTCCTGGGGGGACTCCGCTCGGCGGCCCAGATGATAAGCTACGAGATCGCCCTGAGTTTCGCCTGCATAGGTGTCGTCATGATGGCCAACTCGCTGAGCCTGGTGGAGATAGTCAGGGCCCAGTCCGGCTCCTTCACCGACTGGAACGTCTTCTATCTCCCCGTCGGTCCGGTCTGGTTCTTCATATTCCTCACGGCCGGGCTCGCCGAGATAAACCGCATACCCTTCGACCTCCCCGAGGACGAGGGCACCCTTGCGGCGGGCTTCCACGTCGAGTACAGCGGCATGCGTTTTGCCCTGTTCATGCTCGCCGAGTACGTGGCCATGGTCTCCATCTCGGTGCTCGCCGTGCTGCTCTTTTTCGGCGGGTGGAACGCGCCGCTGCCGATCCCGCTTCCCCCCATAGTGTGGTTCCTCATAAAGGTGGTGGCCTTCATATACTTCTTCATGTGGGTGAGGTTCACTTTCCCGCGCTACCGTTACGACCAGCTCATGACCATCGGGTGGAAGGTGCTCATACCGCTTTCGCTCGTCAACATACTCGTAACCGGGCTCATGAGGATATGAGCTCCCGACTGCGACCGTAAAAGGTCCGTCCGCGCAAATGACTGACAGGAAGAGAAAAGAACAGGCCGGTGCCGGCGGCGTCGTAAAGAAGGCGCTTCTGCTCGATCTCCTCAAGGGGCTGCGGGTGACGCTGGGCTACAACGTCTCCAAGAGCATCACGCACCGCTATCCCGACGAGGAGAAGTGGATACCCTACAAGCGTTTCCGGGGCCGCCACACGCTCAACAGGACGCCCGACGGAAAGGAGCTCTGTGTAGCCTGCGAGCTCTGCGTCAAGGCCTGTCCCACGCGCTGCATAACGGTAGTGCCCATGGAGGACGACACGGGACGGGGCATAGCCGACAGGGTGCCCAAGGTCTGGCGGGTAGACCTGGTGAGGTGCCTTTTCTGCGGCTACTGCGAGGACGCCTGCCCCACGCGCGCCGTGCGGCTCGGCCGCGACTACGAGCTCGCCTGCTTCAGCCTCGAAGAGGCGGTGCGAAACCGCGAGGAGCTGCTTAAGCCGCAGGAGATACCCGAGGACTTCGAGGGCGGACTCATCGTCAAGGCGCGGCTCGAAAAGGGCGAGAAGGGGCCCCGCGTGAGACCGGACCTCACCAAGCAGAAGAGAAGGGCCTGGTAGGACGGCGGCCGCCCCCCCGCCGCAGCAATCAAGTAAGGACAGGTAGTCTGTAGATGGAACTCTTGTTTTTCATCGTCTTCGCGGCCCTGGCCGTGGCCTCGGCCCTCGGCGTGGTGCTCATGCGAAACCCCGTGTACAGCGCCGTCTCGCTCATAGTCTGCCTGCTGCAGATGGCGGCGCTCTTCGTGCTCCTGCGCTCGCCCTTCCTCGCCGCCGTGCAGGTCTTCATCTACGTGGGCGCCGTAATGGTTCTCTTCCTCTTCGTCGTGCTCTTTCTCGACGTGGGCAAGGAGAGCCGCAGCGTCTACATCCACGCCACGGGGCCCTGGGCCGTGCTGGGATACGCCGGTTACGCCGCGCTCACGGCCTTTCTCATAGGCTACGTGGCCCTTCGCGGAAGGCTCTCCGTCGCCCCGGGCGGCTACGACGAGCAGGCCCTCCTCGAGAACACGGAGGTCATGGGCAGGCTCCTCTACACGAAGTACATCTTCCCCTTCGAGGTCGTCTCGCTTCTGCTGCTCGTGGCGCTCGTGGGCGGCGTGGTGCTGGCCATGAAGGAAAGGGAGAAGGCGTAGGCCCTATGTTTACACTCACTCTGTCACACTACCTCGTACTGAGCCTCGTGCTCTTCTCCATCGGTGTCGCCGGCGTGCTGCTGCGCCGCAACATCATAATCGTGCTCATGAGCCTCGAGCTCATATTCAACTCGGTGAACATAAGCCTCGTCGCCTTCAGCCACTACCTCCAGGACATGTCCGGCAGGGTCTTCGTCGTATTCTCCATCACCGTGGCCGCCGCCGAGGTGGCCGTGGGCCTTGCCATACTGGTGCTCGTCTACAGGCGGCGCAACACGGTCTACGTCGAAGAGCTCGACGAGATGAGGAACTGACCGGCCCGCGAGGCGGGCCGGGCGGGCGGCCGCAACCGCTGTCTTCGCGGGGTCGCCCTCTCCGACGAGATGAGGAACTGGCCGGCCCGCGAGGCGGGCCGGGCGGGCAGGCGGGGCGGAAAGGCCGTCCGGCCATGACGATATCCCGGCCGCCGGAGCGGGCGGCCAGGGGAAGACGAACAGGCGGAACGGACAGGGATTATGAGTACATGGCTCTTGCTTCTCATACCACTCGCCTCGGCGGTGGTCATCACGCTTGTCACCAGGCCTAACAGGGACCTGAGCTCCTACATCTCCATCGGGGCCATAGGCGTCTGCCTGCTCATCGCCCTGCCCAAGCTCTTCTACATGATCGGCCATCCGCACATGACGCCCGTGGAGAGCTCCTTTACATGGCTCGACGTGGAGGGCCTCGTCGTCGAGATGGGCACCATCATCGACCCGCTGAGCATACTCATGCTCTTCATCGTAACCTTCGTGGGCTCGCTCATACACATCTACTCGAGGGGCTACATGGAGGGGGACCCGGGCTTTTCGAGGTTCTTCGCCTGCCTCTCGCTCTTCATCTTCGCCATGCTCGGCATCGTGCTGGCCAACAACTTCATCATGATCTTCGTCTTCTGGGAGCTCGTGGGCCTTGCGTCGTACCTCCTCATAGGCTACTACTACGAGAAGCCCTCGGCCGCCGATGCCGCCAAGAAGGCCTTTCTCGTGAACCGCGTCGGTGACTTCGGCTTCATCCTCGGCATAATCGTCCTCTTCTACGCCGCCGGCACCTTCAACTTCCTCGAGCTCGAGCACCTCATACACGAGGGGCACATCGACGACACCACGCTCCTCGTCTCGGCGCTGCTCATCTTCTGCGGCGCCGTGGGCAAGTCGGCCCAGATACCGCTCCACGTCTGGCTGCCCGACGCCATGGAGGGCCCCACGCCCGTCTCGGCTCTCATACACGCCGCCACCATGGTCGCCGCCGGCGTGTACATGCTCGCCCGCACGGCCTTCCTCTTCCACGCCGCGCCGGAGAGCGCATCGCTCGTCGTAGCCTACGTGGGCGGCGCCACGGCCCTCATGGCCGCGCTCATAGCGCTCGCCCAGGACGACATAAAGCGCATAATCGCCTTCTCGACGCTCAGCTCCCTCGGCTACATGGTGATGAGCGTTGGCCTCGGCGGCGTGGGCCCCGGCATGTTCTACCTCACGACCCACGCCTTCTTCAAGGCCCTGCTCTTTCTCGGCGCCGGCAGCGTCATCCACGCCTGTCACACGAACAACATATGGGAGATGGGGCGGCTCTGGCCCAAGATGAGGATAACGGCCGTCACCTTCCTGCTCGGCTCGCTCGCCATGATGGGAGTCTTCCCCTTCAGCGGCTTCTGGAGCAAGGACGAGATACTGGCCACGGCCTGGGACAACGACATCGTACTCTTCGGCGTCGGCGTGGCCACGGCCTTCTTTACGGCCGTCTTCATGACGAGGCTCATCGTCGTCACCTTCTTCGGCGACAAGCGCTACCACGGCCATCCCCACGAGTCCCCGCCGGTCATGACGGTGCCGCTCATGGTGCTCGCCTTCTTCGCCGTCACCGCCGGTTTCGTGGGGCTGCCGAGCCTGGACCCCAACTTCGGCACCTTCTTCGGGGGCCACGGCGGCGGTCACGCCGAGGGCGCGGCAGGCGGCCACCACTTCAACTTCCTCGTCGCCGGCCTCTCCACGGCGGCCGTCTTCGCGGGCATCGTCATCGGCTGGCTCGTCTACGTGAAGGAGACCGTGAGCCCCTCCATGCTCCAGACGCGCTACAGGGCCGTATACGACATGCTGGCCGCGCGCTTCTACTTCGACGACTTCTACGACAACGTGCTGGTGGCCGGGGTCTACAACGGCATCGCCAGGGTCTGCAACTTCCTGGAGGTCAACTTCATCATAAACTTCCTCGTGAACGGCACGGCCTACCTGACGAGGGAGACGGGCAAGGCCCTGCGACTCTCCATTACAGGGAAGACCCAGCACTACGCCTACATCATGGTCGGAGGGGCGCTCGTGCTGGCCTTCGTCTTCATAATCACCTTAGGAGTGTGAACAGGTGGAAGGTTTCCCCGTACTGTCTGCCATAATACTGACGCCGCTTCTGGCCTGTTGCGTCCTCATCTTCGTCGACGAGAAGAGGCTCTCGCTCATAAGGGGGGTGGCCGTGACGGCCACGTCCATAACACTGCTCCTCTCGCTCTGCCTCCTCTTCACCTACGACACCGCCGCCGGAGGCTTCCAGTTCGTCGAGCGCGTGGAGTGGATAAGATCGCTCGGCGTCTCCTACTACGTGGGTGTCGACGGCATAAGCCTCTCCATGGTGGTGCTCACGGCCTTCGTCATCTTCACCGGCGTCTTCGTCTCGTGGGTGGGCATCAAGAAGAGGGTGAAGGAGCACTACATATTCCTGCTCCTGCTCGTGGCCGGCGTCTTCGGCGTCTTCGTCTCGCTGGACCTACTCTTCTTCTACCTCTTCTACGAGCTCGCCGTCATACCCATGTATCCGCTCATCGGCATATGGGGGAGCGCCAACCGCGAGTACGCCACCATGAAGCTCACGCTGTACCTGAGCCTTGGCGCCGTCTTCGCGCTGCTCGGCATACTCTCGCTATACTTCACCGCCGGGGCCCAGACGGGCACCTACACCTTCGATATCCTGGCGCTGAGCAAGCTCCACTACGACGCCGGCTACCAGAAGATCGTCTATCTGCCCATACTCGTCGGCTTCGGCGTGCTCGTTCCGCTGGCGCCCTTCCACTCGTGGTCGCCCATAGGGCACGCGGCGGCGCCCTCGGCCGTCAGCATGCTCCATGCCGGCGTGCTCATGAAGCTCGGCGCATACGGCATAATCCACGTGGCCATGCGCATATTCCCCGAGGGCACCCAGTTCTGGATGCCCGTCGTCGCCGTGCTCTGCCTGGTGAACATCTTCTACGGCGGCATGGTGGCCATGCACCGCAGGGACATGAAGTTCATGATCGGCTACTCGTCGTCGAGCCACATGGGGTACGTTCTGCTCGGCCTGGCCACCCTCAACACCATCGGGCTCAACGGCGCCGTGCTCCTCATGTTCGCCCACGGCATAATGACGGCCCTGGCCTTCGCGCTCATCGGCTTCGTCTACGATCAGGCCCACACGCGCATGATCTACGACTTCTCGGGCCTGGCCAAGAGGCTGCCCTTCGTGGCCGTCGCCTTCGCCATCATGGGGTTCGCCTCCAGCGGACTGCCGGGCCTTGCCAACTTCGTCGCCGAGCTCATGGTCTTCATAGGCGCCTTCAAGGACTACCCGCTCCAGGCCGTGGTGGCCGTATTCGGCATAATCGTGACGGCCACCTACATGCTCAGGTGCCTGCGCGACGTCTTCTTCTGCGAGCCGCTGCCGGAGTGGGACAACCTGCGTGACGCGACGACGTTCGTGGAGAGGTTCCCCTACGTGGTGCTCATCGCCGTGCTGCTAATCGTCGGCTTTTATCCCTCGATCATCGTCGACGTCATAAACAGCGGCGTGGTGTCGCTGCTCGAGAACATAAACGCCGACGCCGGGGCCGTGGCCCAGGCCGCCTCGCACGGCGCAGCCGCCGCGGTCCACGGCGCCGGACATTAGGGAAACTCCGAAACGAGATATTCGAGAGGTCGTGGCTGAGATGGAAATGCACTTAGAGAGGACGGTTCCCGAGATACTCATGCTGGGGCTTGCCATGCTCCTGCTCGTCCTGGACCTGCTGCTGCCCAGGGGGACGCGCAAGATACTCGGGGTCATAGCCATAGCCGGTACGGCCGTGACGGGCATAAGCCTCTCGCTGCTGGGCAAGGGGCCGGCCCTTGCCGGCCTCTTCCTCGTGGACGACGTGGCGATCTTCTTCAAGTGGCTCTTCGTGGTCACGGCCGTCTTCATCTTCTACATGGCCATGAGCTACGAGGAGAGGATAAAGGCCTGGAAAGGCGAGTTCTACACGCTCATCGCCTTTGCCGTGCTGGCCATGATGCTGCTCGCCTCGTGCTCCGACCTCATAAGCTTCTACGTCTCGCTCGAGTTCATGGCCATCTGCCTCTACGTGCTCGCCGCCTTTGCAAAGGACGAGCGCAGGAGCGTGGAGGCCGGCCTCAAGTACCTCATAACCGGCGCGCTCGCCTCGGGCTTCCTCCTCTACGGCATGAGTTTTCTCTACGGCGCAACGGGCACGACGAGCTTTGCCGGCATGGCCGACGCCCTGAGGGGAGAGGCGGACGTGGGGGCCTATCTTCTCGTGGGGCTCGCCTTCACCATCATGGGCCTCACCTTTAAGATATCGTCCCTGCCCTTCCACGTCTGGGCCCCCGACGTATACCAGGGCTCGCCCGCCCCGGTGACGGCGCTCCTGGCCGCGGGCTCCAAGGCCGCGGGCTTCGTGGTCATGCTGCGCATCCTCTTGACGGCCCTCGGTCCGGTCAAGGCCGAGTGGGCGGCCTTCGTCGCCCTCCTTTCGGGCCTTACCATGATATTCGGCAACATGGCCGCCATGCCGCAAAAGGACATCAAGAGGCTCATCGCCTACGCGGGCATAGGTTCGGCTGGCTATCTGCTCATGGGTGTGGCCGCCGCCTCGACCCTCGGCGCCGGCGCCATAATGTTCTACCTGCTCGCCTACCTTTTCGGCATAGTCGGCGCCTTTCTCGTCATCATCATATTCTCCAACGCCGAGGGCACGGACAGCATCGAGGCCTACGCGGGCCTGAGCCGCAGGTCGCCGCTTCTGGCGGGCACGCTCTTCATCGCGCTCCTTTCGCTCGTGGGCGTGCCGCCCCTTGCCGGCTTCATCGCCAAGTTCTACCTCATAGCCGCGGCCGTCAAGGAGGGGCTCATCGTGCTGGCCATCGTGGGACTGGTCATGGCCATCGTCACCATGTACTATTTCCTGCTGGTCATAAAGAGCGTCTACCTGCGCGAGCCCACAAGCGACGAGCCCATAAGGCTCGACCCGGTCACCAGGGCCGTGCTCTATACGGTCAACGTGGCGACCCTCTTCCTCGGCATATACCCGGGGCCGGTGACCGACTGGGTGATGCTCATAGCGGGGGAGCTCTTCTGAGCCGAGGCCCCCGGTGGGGGCGACGGGGCGGCCGGCGACGTTGCGGTCAGTTGCGCCGGGGGAAACGCGGGCCTGTGGCCCTTCTACAGAAAGTTTCCCCCGGTTTTGAGAAAGGGCTCACGCAGCGGCGGTGCTTCAGTGGAACCCCGCTGCCTTTCGAGCCGCCTTTGCTCTTTCGGCCGTTCAAGGAAGCGGGCTTTTTCAGCCCAATTCATACAGAGGACGAGACGGGATGGGACACTTACACTGCAAGGTCAAGGGGCCGATAACGGAGAAGGTCGTGATCAAGGACCTCGTCGAGGTATGCCCCGAGGCGGTCGATATAATCAAGAAGCACCTGGGCGAGAACTGCCTCAGCTTTCCGGGGTCGCAGACTGAGACCATAGAGTTCCTGGCGGCCATGAACGACAGCCACCCCTACGCGCTGCTCGACGAGCTCAACGAGACCTGCAAGACGCCGCCGAAGAAGACGGGACACTTTTGATGTGACGGCCAGGACGTTCCTTTCACCGGCCAAGGTGAACCTCTTTCTGTACGTCATCGGGAAGAGGCCCGACGGCTTCCACGAGATACGCACGCTCATGCAGCCGCTTTCGCTGTGCGACGAGATTGCCGTCACGGTGGAGCGCGACGGCCGTGCCGTGAGTCTCGTGTGCGAGGGCCGCTACCGCGCGCCCACCGGTCCGGAAAACCTCGCCTGGCGCGCCGCCGAGCTGTTCATGGACCATACCGGCAGGGAGCGCTCGGTGCGGATCGCCATCAAGAAGCGCATACCCGTAGGCGCCGGCCTCGGCGGCGGAAGCTCGAACGCCGCCACGGTCCTCAAGGCGCTGAACTTCTTGAGCGGCGCGCCGCTGGGCAGGAAAGAGTTGCGCCGGCTCGGGGCCCGGCTCGGCTCGGACGTGCCCTTCTTTGTCGGCGACTCTCCGGCCCTGGCCACGGGGCGCGGCGAGATACTCGAGCCCTGCCGCCTGCCGGGCTACGCCTACCTGCTCATCAATCCCGGCTTCCATGTCTCCACGGCCCACATCTACGGACGGTGCGCGGCGGGCCGGAGCGGCCGGGGACCGGACAGGGACGCCGTCTCCGCCCTCGTCGACGCGCCCCACGGCATCGCCTCCATGCTCCACAACGACCTCGAAGAGGCCACAATGGCCGAGCACCCCGAGCTGGCCCGCTACAAGACCCTCCTATCCGAGCACGGCGCCCGGTGGGGGACCCTTATGTCGGGGAGCGGCCCCACGGTCTTCGGCATATTCCAGGACCGCGAGAGCAGGGACGCCGCCGCACTCGCCCTGCGCGGCGAGCTGGGCGACCACGGCAGGGTCATAGCCGCCGAGGGGCTCGGCGGACCGTTCTGAGAGGACGGCCGCTGGGGTGTGAAGGGGCGGCATCCGCGGAGCCCGGAGAGGGGGGCCGCGCCCGCTCCGGCGACGTATCCTTACGGCTCATCTCCTCCGCCCAGGGGCAGGATGATCCTGAATGTGGACCCCTTGCCCTCCGTGCTCTCGGCCTCGACGCTTCCGCCCATGGACTCGACGGCGGCTTTGACTATGGCCAGTCCCAGTCCGCTTCCGGGCAGCCTCCCCCTTGCGTTCCCGCCGCGGTAGAACCTGTCGAAGACCTTTTCGAGCTCGGCGGGGCTCATGCCCGTGCCCGTGTCCTCCACGGCGATCACGGCCCTGGAGCCGGAGCTTGAGACCCCTATTACGACACTCCCGCCCGGACGGTTGTACTTGACGGCGTTGTCCACCAGATTGGTGAGCGCCTCTGCAAGGCGGCGCGGGTCGGCCGTGACGACCACGTCGCCCTCGCCCCGCACGCTCAAGGATATGCGGCGGGCCGCTGCCGCCGGTTCGATGAGTCTCTTGATGTCGGCGGCGAGTTTGTCGAGACTCACGGGCCCGGTCCGGGGGGTGAAGCCCCCGCCTTCGAGCCGAAGGATGTCGATGATGCGGCTTATGGTCGCCGACAGGTGCGCCGTGGCGTCCGATATCTTCCGCAGCGTCTCCCTGTATTCCTCCTCCCCGCGCTCTCTGGCAAGGGCCACGTCGCAGCAGGTCTTTATGATAGAGGTCGGGGTCCTGAGCTCGTGGGAGGCCTCGGAGAGGAAGCGGCGCTGGCGCTCGAAGGATGCTTCGAGGCGGGCGATCATGGTGTTGAAGCTCTCGGCCAGCGGCGCGAGCTCCCCGGCGAGCCCTTCGGTGTCGAGTCTGTCGTGGAGGTTGCGCTCCGTTATCTCGCCTATGCGCGAGGTGAAGGTCCGCAGCGGCTTGAACGAGCGCAGGCTTATGAGCCAGACGCCGAGCGCCGAGACCACTCCCACGGCCGGTATGACCGCGAAGAGCGTCCCCGTGAATGACGCGAGCATTGCGAAGGCGTCCTCCAGAGGCTCGGTGGCCTGGATGGTCACGGTCCTCCCCGAAGCGAGGGCGAAGGACTGGACGAGCATACGGAGCCTCGTCTTGCCGGGGCCGGTGAGGTAGCTGTAGATGGGCTCGATGGAAGGGGCCGGCACGTCGAGCGCCGCCCCCACGGCGGTGAGCGAGGGGGAGGCCGCCACGATGCGGCCCCTCTCGTCGATTATCTGGTAGTAATGGCCCGAGAGCGGCACGGCGTACTCGCCCACCGCCGCCTCGGAGAGCTCCGTCTCTATGCGGCCCTCCTCCTCTTCGAGAAGCCCGGAGATCAGGACCATCTCCGAGTGGAGGTGGCCGTCCACCGAGCCGATGACGATGGCTTCGAGCTCGTGGCGCAGAAACAGGCCCAGCCCCGTGAGAAGAAAGGTGAAGACCAGGATCGACCAGGCAACGAGCCTTGCCCTTATTGTGGCGAACAACTCCGTCTCTCCTCTTTGTAAAAGGGTCACAGACCCCCGGTTCCCTCAGACTCCCTCAAAAAACTTTTGAAGCGAGTTGGTTTCCCCCTGTTTTGCCAGGCAAAACAGGGGGAAACCAACTCGTATCGAAAGTCTTTGAAGGGGGTCTGGGGGAAACTTTCTTCAGAAAGTTTCCCCCAGAGTAATTAAACCGCTCACGCGGCGTCAGGCCCTCTCCTGCCCGGCGTCGCCGGCCCTGAGCATGTAGCCTGCGCCCCTGACGGTGTGTATGAGCTTTTCCTGGCGGCCGCGGTCGATCTTGTTTCTCAGCCGGCTCACATAGACGTCGATGATGTTGGAGTCCATGTCGAAGTCCTCGCTGTAGATGTGCTCGGTTATGAAGGTCCGCGAGAGCACCCTGCCCGCGTTGTAGGCGAGGAGTTCGAGGATGGCGTATTCACGGGCCGAGAGCTTCAGCTCCTCGCCGTCAAGGCGCACGGAGCGGCTCGCCGTGTCCACCTCGAGCCCGCCTATCCGCAGAACGGACTCTTTCGCCTGCGCCGCTCTGCGAAGCAGCGAGCGAAGCCTGGCCAGCAGCTCTCCGAAGTCGAAGGGCTTTGTCAGGTAGTCGTCGGCGCCCGTGTCCAGCCCCGCTATCCTGTCTTCCACGCCGTCGCGTGCCGTGAGCAGGAGCACCGGCGTCTTTACGCCGGCGCGCCTTGCCCTGGCGAGCACTTCGAGGCCGTCGAGTCCCGGCAGCATGAGGTCGAGCACCACGACGTCGGCGGCGATGTTCTCCATCATGTAGAGTCCCTCCTCGCCGTCGTGGGCCGTCTCCACCGTGTACCCGGCGTCGACGAGCCCCTTTTCGATTACGGCCGCAAGCTCGCGCTCGTCTTCTATGAGTATGATCTTCATGGTCGTCGAAGGCTGGAGGGCTTCCGCGGAAGACCTCCGCCGGCTCACTCCTCGGGAAAGTACTTCTTGCCGTGGATCATGGACGAGAAGAGTCCCGTCCGCTCCCCGATCTCGTGGAAGACCAGCCCGCCTATGTGGGCCGTTAGGTAGAAGATGACGAACCAGAGTCCGAACTCGTGTATCTCTTCGGCCGCTTCCTCCACGGCCTCGAGGGCCTCTTCGCCGAGACCGGCCGTGAACCATGCGGCCGGCGCCATGTGAAGCTCCACGCCCGCAAGGGTAAGTCCCGTGAGGGCCTGGGCTGCGAGCACTACGAAGAGGGCCGTGTAGAAGAGTGAGGCCAGGGGGTTGTGTCCCCTTGAGAGCGGCGGCTCGCTTTTGAAGCCGCTCAGGTACCAGCGGACGTTGGCGGCCACGCCGCTCCACTGCTCCCCTGTTAGCGGCACTATGTCGCGCCACCGGGCGTACTCGTTGCCGAGAAAGGCCCAGGCGATGCGAAGCGTGAACGTAAAGACGAAGACGTAGCCCGTGTAGGCGTGCAACTGCTTTACGGGCCTTCGCAGCGCCTTTGCCACGCCGAGCGCCTCCATGGCCTCGTTGCCGAGCATGAGCAGCGCAAGCGTCAGGACGAGCAGGGCGTTGGTCCAGTGAAGCACCCTTGTCTGCCAGTCCCAGACATCCACCACAACACGCCTGTCCATTGTCGTTTTCTCTCTGTCCATCTTTGCTTGCCTCCCGTCTTCGGTCCCATCTTCCGAAGTCGCTTCCCGGCGGAGCCGGACGGTGGACCGTTCGGCTCCGCCCATGGACGCGGCGTCGAGCACGGTCTTTCCGTCTTCAGTCCTCGTCGTCGTGACGGTGCTCGTGGCGGATCGCGCCGTAGGCGCCGCCTCTCTTATAATACTTTTCCCGGCCTTTTACAACAGCGCCGTCTTCGGCGTCCACGTAGAGTTCCACCACCGAGCCGTCGTGGGCCCGAACCTTCACCTCGTAGCGGCCCCGCTCGAACTCGACCTTGATCACCTCGCCGGGGACCTCGGCCGTTGCGGCGGCAACGGCGTCGTCGAGGGAGAGACGCTTTCTTTCGACGACCGCGCCGTCGGCGGTGCTGACGTAGACTCTTTTGACCGAGCCGTCGGCGGTCCTTATCCTGACCTCGTAGACGTCGCCATCGAGCTCGGCCCCGATGACCTCGCCGGCCACCTCTGTGGAGGCCGTCTCGACGGCCCGGCTCAGGTCCACGGCCCCGGCGGCCGCCGCAGCGGTTGCGGCGAGCAGTGTCACGATGGCTGCTGTGCCGATTGTTCTCTTCATCTTCCTTTCCTCCTTTGTTCGATGTGTCGTCTCTGTTTCACTCCCGCGGGCGGCGCGGGAGTCCCTGCAGGGAGGCCTTTCCCCTGCGTCCTGATTCCAGTATAAGCGAGGAAGCATTAAAGGAAGATGAAAGTGCGGAGGTCTTGAAGGACGGGGCCGGAGGCGGTCCCTTTTTGCGGCGGCGCCCCTATGGCTGGGGAGAGCCCGCAGCCTCACGGTAAACGATTGACTACGGGTTCTCTTCTGATATAATAAGGAAGCTCTGATTTATTGCACTGAGGGAACCTTTTTGTAAAAAGGTTCCCTCAGACTCCCTCCAAAAACTTTTAACGCGAGTTGGTTTCCCCCTGTTTTGCCAAGCAAAACAGGGGGAAACCAACTCGTATTGAAAGTCTTTGAAGGGGGTCTGGGGGAAACTTTCTACAGAAAGTTTCCCCCAGCGTAATTAATCAGAGTTTCCATAAGTCATCGGGTGTAGGAGCTTTTCGGCCATGGGGCCCCGAGTCCCCGGTGTACGGCTGCCGGCTGAACGATGAGCAGATTGAGGAAGCCCGGATGAGAGTACGTTGTTGGGGCTCGCGCGGCTCCATAGCGGTTTCTGGCAGGGAGTACCTCAAGTACGGGGGGGACACCACCTGTGTCGAGGTCACGGCGGCAAGCGGCGAGACGATCATCATCGACGCCGGCACGGGCATAAGGCGGCTCGGCAACCGGCTCATGGCCGCCGGCGTGACCGACATCCACCTGCTAATCACCCACGCCCACTGGGATCACCTCTCGGGATTTCCTTTCTTCAAGCCCCTGTACAGCAGCTCTACCGATATCCGTGTCTACGGCGGACTGCCGACCCAGGCGTCGGTTAAGAACATCATCTCCAAGACCATGACGCCCCCTTACTTTCCCATAAAGCTCGAGGACATCCACGCGGAGATCAGTTTTTTCGGCATCGGCAACTCGAGCGTCTCCATCGGCTCGGTCTCCATCAGGACCATAGCGCTCAACCACACGAACGAGGGCGTGGGCTTCCGTTTCGACGAGGGCGGCCGAAGCTTCGTCTTCCTCACGGACAACGAGCTCGGCTACGAGCACCCGACCGGTCTTTCGAGGACCGACTACCTCGAGTTCTCGAGGGGGGCCGATCTTCTCTTCCACGACGCCGAGTACAGGCCCGACGAATACGAGAGCACGAGGGGATGGGGGCACTCGGTATTTCTCGACGCCGTGGAGCTCGCCGTCGAGGCCGGCGCGGCGAGGCTGGGTCTCTTTCACCACAACCAGGAGCGTTCGGACCCGGAGATCGACGCCATGGTCGACGAGGCCCGCGACGTGATCGGCGCAAGGGGTGCCGTTCTGGAGTGCATGGCCGTGGCCGAGGGCTTCGAGGCCGAGGTATGAAGACCGGCGTCCTCCATATCCCGCGCCAGGCCGCCTCCATGCTCTTTGCCGTGGGCGCGGCCCTTCTGATTGCGGCCCCGGTCGCCGCTGCCGCCGGCGCGGCGGGTCACCGCCACGTGCCTTTCGGGTCCGTGGAGAGGTATATCTCCGTACTCGAGGAAGAGGGGCGGGCCGCCTGGCAGAAGCCCCGGCGCGTGATCGATGTGCTGCCTCTCGACGAGGGCGATAGGGCGGCCGACATAGGCGCTGGCTCCGGGTACTTCACGGTGCTGCTCGCCGAAAAGGTCGGTCCCCGGGGGACGGTCTTCGCCGTAGACATCGAGCAGGAGATGCTCGACTATATCGAGAGGCGCCTTCGGGCCGAGGGGATAGGCAACGTCGTCACCGTGCTCGCTGGCGACGACGACCCGCGCCTGCCCGAAGAGGCCGTGGACCTCGTCTTCATCTGCGACACCTACCACCACCTGCCCGACCGCGTGGAGTACATGAGGCGGCTGAAGAAGGTCTTGAGGCCAGGCGGCCGCGTGGCGATAGTCGATTTCAGGGCCGAGAAGACGCCCGTGGGCCCGCCGCTCTCCATGAGGCTTTCGCGCTCGCAGGTCATCGAAGAGATGGAGGCCGCCGACTTCAGCCTCGAAGGCGAGTTCTACTTCCTTCCCTACCAGTACTTCCTTGTCTTCATGCTCGGCGGGGTCTTCCTGTAGAGCCCGGGGGTCTCAGACCCAGGGGGTCTCAGACCCAATGGGTCTCCGGCTTCAGACGACGAGTCTCGACAGGTCGGCGACGGAGATGTAGAGCGAGCGGATCGAGTGGAGGAGCAAGAGCCTGTTGTTCCTCGTCCTCTCGTCGTCGACCATGACCATCACGTGGTCGAAGAAGGCGTCGATGGTCTCCTTTACGGAGGCCAGCGCCTCGAAGAGGGCCTTGTACTCGCCCTTGCGGCGGTGCTCCTCGATGACCGGCGCGAGGCGGCGGCCCGTCTCGAAGAGGCGGCGCTCGTGGTCGGTCTCGAAGAGGGAGGCGTCGGGTCCGCGGCCTTCGATGCGGCGGCCCTTGAGGATGTTGGAGACGCGCTTGAAGGCCGTCACCAGGCTCGGGCAGGCCGGGTGCTCCTTGAAGCCCTCTATGGCGTTTATGCGTTTCACGGCGTCCACTATGTCGAACCAGGGGGTTGAGAGCACGGCCTCTACGGCGTCGTGCGAGAGCCCCCGGCCGAGGAGCTGGTTTCGCAGTCTCTCCCTGATGAAGTCGAGCACGTCGCGGCGCACCTCGTCGCGCCCTCTGGTGAGCTTTTCAGCGAGGAGATCGAGGGCCTTGTCGACGAGTTCGTCAATGGCGACGCGCAGGCCCTTGTCGAGGATTACGGCCACCGTGCCGAGGGCCTGGCGGCGCAGGCCGTAGGGGTCCTGGGCCCCGCTCGGTATGAGCCCCACGCCGAAGCAGCCCGTTATGGTGTCGAGCTTGTCGGCCATGCCGATGATCGCGCCCGGCACCGAGGCCGGCAGCTCTCCCGACGCGCCGACGGGCATGTAGTGCTCGTATATGGCCGCCGCCACCTCGGCCGGTTCTCCCGATGCGCTGGCGTAGATGCTTCCCATCTTGCCCTGGAGCGAGGGGAACTCGCCCACCACGCCGCTTACGAGGTCGGCCTTGGAGAGCACGCAGGCGCGGCCGAGTATGAGGGCGGCGTACTCCTTGGGCGAGTCCTTGGCCGCGGCGAGCCGCACGCGGTAGTCGTCTGCGAGGAAGGCGGCCGGGTCGTCTCCCGCAACCCCTTCGCAAAAGCCGGTCTTCCCGCCTATGTAGAGGGCCAGGGCCGTAAAGCGCATGACCTTCTCGTAGGATGTGCCGAGCCTGGACTGGAAGACCACGCCCCGCAGCTCCTCCACCCTCTCGGTGAGCGGCACCTTGAGGTCCTGTTCGTAGTAGAACTTGGCGTCGCTGAGCCGAGCGCGCAGCACGCGCTCGTTGCCCCTTCTGACGACCCCCATGTCCGACGCCCTCGTGTTCGCCACCGTTATGAAGGCCGCCACGAGCCGGCCCTTGTCGTCGACGACCGAGAAGTAGCGCTGGTGCTCGCGCATGGCGTTGACCACCACCTCTTTGGGAAGAGCGAGGAATTCCTCTTCGAAGCGGCCGTGGACGACCACCGGGTACTCGACGAGGTTCGTCACTTCCTCGAGGAGGCCCCTGTCAGCGAGTACCCTCCCTCCGGCGGCGCGGGCCTCCTCTTCGAGGCCCTTTTCTATGATCTCGAGCCTTTCGGCGGGGTCCACGATGACGCTGGCCTCCCGGAGCGTCTCCACATAGCGTGACGCCTCGCCTACGGCGACGGCCTTTGCCGGAGAGTGGAAGCGGTGGCCCCTGGTCGTGGAGCCGCTCTCTATGTGGCCGAAGCGGAAACGCACGGGCTCTTTGCCGTAGAGGGCGAGGATCCAGTGGACGGGACGCGCAAAGCTCATCTCGAAGGCGGACCAGCGCATGGCCTTGGGAAAGGAGAGCGACGAGACCGTATCGGCGAGCATCGCCGGCAGGAGTCTTTCGGTGCGCTCGCCCTTTACGACCTTCTCGGCGTAGACGTACTCGCCCCTGGGGGTCTTGATGGTGGTGAGGTCCCCTGGCGCCACCCCCTGGGAGGCGGCGAAGCCGGCGAGGGCCTTCGTCGGGTTTCCGTTCTCGTCGTATGCGGCCTTCACGTTCGGCCCCCGGGCCTGGATCTTCCTGTCGGGCTGGACCGGGGCGAGGGCCTCGACCAGGACGGCGAGCCTTCGCGGCGTGCCCATGGTCCTTACGGCCGAGTAACCGAGCCCCGCGGCGCGCAGCCTCTTTTCGATCCCTTCGCCGAGGGCCGCAAGGGCCCCGGCCATGAATGAGGCCGGTATCTCTTCGGTGCCTATCTCGACTATCAGGTCTTTCGGCTCGCTCAACTCGGGGGTCCTCCGGGCTCTTTGTGCGGCTTTTCGCGGCCCTCTGCGGGCCTCGTCGGCCGGGCCCGTACAATCTACCATAACCGCCGTATTTTTCAAGCCTTTTGTGATGCGCGCCGGGCGGCGCAAAAAAAGGCCGCACCCAGAAGGGTGCGGCCTCCGCGGAGAGGACTCAAGGGACGATGCCCTTACGGTCTTTTCTTTCGCCGGGCCCTAAGGCGCCATTTCCACCCGGCGGCCGCAACTCTCACGCAGCCCCCGTAAGCCCCGTTGCAGCCCCCTGTCGTTTTCCTTCACGCAGGGCCTCGTGTATAGCCTCGCGCACCCGTTGCAGCCCCCCTTGCAGCCCCCCCTTTTCCGGCTCAGGCCGCCTTGCGCCTTGCGGCCGCAAGCCCGATGAGGCCGCCGCCGAGAAGCAGCAGCGTCGAGGGTTCGGGCACCGACGACGACGCCGTTATGATAAGCGAATTACCCTCGAGGTGGGGGAGCGCCGCCTTCGTGTATCCGCCCATGCCATCGGGCGAGACGAAGGCGAAGTTCGTTATGCCCATGAAGTCGCCGGGCGTGATGGTGATTGTCCACGTCTGGTTGCCGAGCCCTGAGATGACGCCGCCGTCGGTGCAGCAGGGCCACCATCTGAAATCGGCGCTCGTGGAGGTGAGCTCGCCGGGGTCGTCCGAGTAGACGGTCACGCCCGAGGGCACGCCGCTTATACTCATCTTGAAGACTCCGCCGGAGAGGTCGCCGGGCGTGTCCAAGATCATGCCCAGGCTCATGTTGCCGGGCGCCCCGGTCGTGTCGGTGTAGAGCCAGAAGTAGGCGGTATCCGGGGCCGTGCCGAAGGCCGGGTGGCCGGAGCCTGACCAGGAGTAGTTGTAGTACGACCAGGCCGACTTGGGCTGTGCGATGGGTGCCACCGTCACGGAGGGGGTGGTGGTGGTGGAGTAGCTGTAGGTGATGGCCTCCGCGCGGCGGGGGAGCGCCGGCGTCAAGGACAACGCCGCCGCCACGGCGGCCGCCAATAGTATCTTTTTCTTCATCTCCAATCTCCTTTACAATAAATGTTCCCTCAGCGCAATAAATCAGAGTTTCTTTATAAATACAAATATGCAAATACCGAGCCAGAGAAACCCCGCATCATGCCTTCTGCCTGTAACATCTTGTATTGTTTGATAAAAACGAAGCTCCCGCCCCGTGGCCCTTCGCTTTCACGGGGATGCGCGGGGAAAGTGTCAACACTTGTTGACAGGGAGGAGGCGGCGCCGCCGGGGGCTCAAGCTGTGTTCTGTAAGGCTTCTTCAGCAAAAACAACCTATTGCGGCGTTTCGGAGTGACTGCCTCTGTTGTAGTCTTTTTTTACACCCGAGGAAGCCTCGATTCAAGGAACCTGTTTATTTGCTCTTCGAGCCGCGTCGGCTCTCTTGATCGTCCAACCCGCGCCGGCCGCCTCGGGGGCTGTACCGGGGGTTCGGGCCGCAAAGGCGTAAAAGATCCCGCCTGGCGCGGGCCGAACCCCACGGTGCAGCCGAAGATCCGAATAACATACGGTGAGGCAGGGGGATACGCGTGCCTGTGGCCCCTCTTCAGAAAGTTTCCCCCGGCAGACTGCGGCGGCCGCCTCGGGGGGCTGTACCGTGGGGTTCGGGCCGCAAAGGCGTAAAAGATCCCGCCTGGCGCGGGCCGAACCCCACGGTGCAGCCGAAGATCCGAATAACATACGGTGAGGCAGGGGATACGCGTGCCTGTGGCCCCTCTTCAGAAAGTTTCCCCCGGCAGACTGCGGCGGCGCTCGACGAGTATGGAGGCCGCCATGGCCGCAGCGGCGGCGGCCATGAGCGCCGCGCCGAGCCTGAAGCTTGCGGGGTCGTAGACGAAGCGGACCCTGTGGCTGCCCGGGCCGATCTCCACGCCGCGCACTACGCCGTTTACGCGCACGAGCTCGGCCGGCTCGCCGTCGACCTCGACGCGCCAGCCCCTGTAATAGGTGTCGCTCAGCACCAGAAGGCCCGCCCTGGCGGCCCGGGCCTCGACGGTTAGCGAGTTGGCGCCGCTCTCTGTCACGGAGGCCGGTTCGATGTCGCCTCGGCGCTCCGGGAGCTCGCCGCGGCGTGGATAGCGCACCGTCGCCTCGCGGGGCCCGCCGTCCTTCGCCCCGCCATCGAGTTTGAAGTCGTAGGCCACGTAGGCCCTGGGAAGGGCCGTCAGGTTCTCGTAGACGCGGACCTCGCCGTCGTAGACGAGGCGAAGCTCCCGGCCCTTCGCCGCGGCGGCGAGCTCGCGGCCCGCCGGAAAGACGAGGTGGCGCACGGCGAGGAAGGAGTAATAGGGCAGCCGCTCGACTATCTCGCCCTCCACGTCGAAGGCGGCGACCCTGAAGTACTCCCTCCTCGCTTCGTCGTGGAGGCGGAGCGAGCGTTCGGGACGGCCCGTGAACCACAGGGCCGACGAGACCCTGTCCTCATGCTCCACGGGCCGCTGGAGGCGCTCGAAGCGGAAGTCGCGGTATGCCGGCAGGAGCAGGGCGTTTATGTAGTGGATGTCGTGGACGCCGAGGGCCGAGGCGTGGTTGGGGAAGAGCGCGCCGTGGAAGCCGGCGGCACGGTAGTCCGGGCCGGCGGCCTTCAGAAGCTCCACGTAGGGCGGCGGGCTGAAGGGGTCGTATCTCGAGGGCATGCCGCGCGGCGCGGCGGCGTCGGCGAGGAAGAAGGCCGCCGCGGCGAGGCAGCCGAGAAGGGCCGCGAGCCGTCTTCTGCCCAGGAGCAGCGCCGCGGCTGCGCCGAGGCCGGGGACGAGGAGCAGGGCCTTGAAGTAGAGCCAGCGGTGGTCGTAGCCCCTCGGCGCCATCCACCAGAGCTCGACGAGCGCCACGACGACGACGGCCTCGATGCCGGAGCCCCTTCGCGCGTGGACGGTCGTTGCCACGAGCGCGCAGAGGGCGAAGAGGAGCGCCGCGCCGTGGGAGAGGACCATGGCCGGCGCCGCGTAGGGGACGGCGTGGGGGCTGAAGTGCCTCTCGGCCGTCGAGACCAGCATGGCGGCGCCCGGCAGGGCGAAGAGGACGTAGGCGGCGGCGAGGGCGGCGAAGACGACGAGCGGGGCGCGGGCTTCGGCTCCTGGAGCGGAGCGCCTCTCCAGGAGGGCGTAGCCGCAGGCCGCCGCGGCGCTGAGCGGGAAGACCCATGCCGGCGCAGACCACCGCGGGCTCCAGGCCCGGTCGAAGAAGGGCAGCTCGCCGAGGTAGACGAAGGGCCTTACGCCGAAGTTCTTGAGAAGAAGCGCCGCGCCGAAGGCCAGGAAGAAGAGGAGCAGGGACGCCGTCGCGTCGCCGGCACCCTCTTCCCGGCCCGGCCCCGTCCCGATGCGCCGCAGGGCGAGCGCCGCAAGGCCGCCGAGCGAGAGGAAGACCGACACGACGCCCGTGTATCCGCCCATGTAGTCCCATATCCCCTTGGTGGCGAATATGCGGAAGTAGAAGTCCGTGTCGCCGTAGCGGGCGAGCGCGCCGGGAAGGAGCTTCGGGTCGGCCGGTATGGCCGTGGCCCCGGGGTTGAGGGCGACGAAGAGGGTCTTGAGGTTTGCGATGTGCTGGGTGCCCACGCCGGCACCGGGGTGGTGGAGGTGGTGGCTCAGGGAGACGAACTCGATGAAGGGGATGACGAGCGGGGCCGCCAGGAGCAGCCCCGCCGTGAAGACGACCGCCCCCTTGAGCGCCGCGGCGGAGAGCTCCCTTGCGCCGCCGCAGAGGCCCAGGCAGCGGAAGACGTAGTAGCAGAGGCCGAGAAGACAGACGTAGAGCGCCGTCTCCGGCTGGCCGCCGAGCAGCGTGAGCGCCACGGCCGCGCCGGCCAGCGCCGTGTCGGCGGCCGAGCCGCGCCGGGCCGTGCGCTCCAGGGCGTAGAGGAGCAGCGGCAGGGTCATGGCGGGGTTGGCCATCTGCTCGAGGTTCACAAACCAGGTGAACGTGCCGGAGAAGATGTAGAACGCCGCGCCGAGGATGGCGGCCGTGAAGCCGAGCCCCGCCAGCTCGAGCGCGAGGAAGGTGAAAAACCCGGCTACGACGAGCCTTCCGAGGAGGAAGTAGTCCCAGAGCCACCAGGGCGAGAGGTCCTCGATGATCTGGTAGGGGAAGAAGGCCCTCGTCGAATAGTCCGCGGCAAGGGGGGTGCCCGCCGCCTGGTAGGGATTCCACAGGGGCAGCTCTCCCGAGGCGAGAAGGTCGCCGACGAGCTTGTTTACGGGCCACTCGTAGTAGGCCGGCGTGGCGAGGTCCACGCCGTAGGTGTTTACCGGGATACGTCCCTCGTAGCCGTAGGGCCAGCCGTCCACCGCGCCGTGGGGCTGGTAGAGCGGGGCCATGAGCGTCCTGCCGCCGAAGACGACGGGCGAGTGGACGGCCGCGACGAGGGCGAGGAGAATCAGCAGGGCCTTGAGGTTGCGGGAGATCACTTTTTTGCGGTTGGCGGTCCCTCTCCGAAGCGCCGCGCTCGGGCGGGACGCAGCGCCGCCCTTACTTGCCCCTGTAGCAGCCGAGCGTATGGGTCGTGCCCTCGAAGGTGGCGTCCGTTGCGGCCTGCCAGCGGGGCCTGACGGCGTAGGAGGCCGGGTCCCTGTAGTAGGAGTCGACGGCCTCGCGCATCACCCGCGTCATGGCGGCCACGTAGCTCCTTGTGCGCTGGCGGCCCTCGATCTTGAAGGCCGATATGCCGGCCTCGATGAGCTCGGGGACGATGGAGAGGACGTTGAGCGACTCGGGGTCCTCCATGGCGTAGCTCGTCCGGCCGTCGGGCATGACGTAGCGCCCCTTGCAGCACGTGGGGTATGGCGAGGACTCGCCGGCGGCGAGGTCGTTGAGGACCATGGAGTTGAGCGAGATGCGCAGCCCGCCGTCGTCGCCCGAGTCGAAGCGCACGAAGCGCGACGGCGAACATGCGCCCTCCGTGTTGGTCGAGGCGCCGGTGACGAAGCTGGAGAGGTAGCAGCGGCCCTCGATGTTTATGCACAGCCCGCCGAGGGCGAAGACCTCGAGCTCCACGTCGGTCATCTCGCGGATGCGCCTTATCTCGTCGACGGTCACGACCCTGGGCAGCACGACGCGGCGGATGCCGAACTCGCGCCTGTAGAAGTTTATGGCCTCGTAGTTGGAGGCGCTGGCCTGGACGCTAAGGTGGAGGACGGCGTCGGGATAACGCTCCCTGGCGTAACGGAGTATGCCGAGGTTTGCGAGGATCACGGCGTCGGCGCCGAGCTCGACGGCGAAGTCGACGGACCGGTACCACTGCTCGTAAGTGTCTGCCTGGGGAAAGGTGTTGACCGCTATGTAGACCTCCCTGCCGCGGCTGTGGGCGTAGTCCATGCCCTCGCGCAGCCCGTCGGCCGTGAAGTTGAGACCCTCGAAGTTGCGGGCGTTGGTGGCGTCGTTGAAGCCCGTGTAGACCACGTCGGCGCCGTTGTCTATGGCGGCCTTGAGCGACGGCAGATTGCCCGCCGGACAGACAAGCTCGACTTTCTTCATGCTTCAATACCCCGATGGCGGATTTGGGGAGATTTTCCCTGGGGGAAACTTTCTGTAGAAGGGCCACAGGCCCGCGTCTCCCCGCGCCCTCTCGTATGTTATCCGGATCTTCGGCTGTACCGGGGGGTCGACCCGCGCCAGGCGGGATTTTTTACGCCTTTGCGGCCCGACCCCCCGGCACAGCCCCCCAGAGGCAGCCGGCGCGGGCAGCCTGGGGGAAACTTTCTGCAGAAGGGCCATAGGCCCACGTTTCCCCCAGACCCCCTTCAAAGACTTTTAACTTGGGCCTAAGAACCTCGCTTCCTTGGACGATCACGAGAGCCAACGCGGCTCGAAGAGCAAATTAAAAGTTTTTGGAGGGAGTCTGAGGGAACCGTGGGTCTGTGACCCTTTTACAAAAAGGTTCCCTCAGTATTCTACACGAAAAGGAGGCGGGAAGTCGATAAAAAATCCGGGGCGGCCGGAGAATCGGCTTGACTGGCGAGGGCGGAGACCGTATACTCGAAACCGCTATGGGAAGCGAGTTCGAGAGACTTGTCGGGATAATCTACCGGCGTTCCTTCCGTTACGATCCGGCCAAGGGGTTCGTCCTCTCCAGCGGCGCCAGAAGCGACATATATATCGACGTGAAGAAGACGGTGCTGAGCGCCGAGGGCATGGTCACGGTGGGGCGCGTCGTCTACGAGCGGATAAAGGGGCTCGGCGCCGACGGCATAGGGGGGCTGACCCTTGGAGCCGATCCCATAGCCTACGCCGCGGCCATGACGAGCAACCTCGCCGGAGACCCCCTCGAGGTCTTCATAGTGCGCAAGGAGGCGAAAAAACACGGCACCATGCGCTGGATAGAGGGCAACCTCGGCGAGGGGGCGCGGGTCGTCGTCGTCGACGACGTGGTGACGACCGGGGCATCCACCATCAAGGCCGTGGAGAAGGCGAGGGAGGCGGGCTTCGAGGTGGTGAAGGTCCTGGCGCTGGTGGACCGCTGCGAGGGAGGACGGGAGAATATCGAGCGGACGACGGGCTGCGCCTTCGAGGCGGTGGTAAGCCGTGAAGACCTGTTGAGGCTGCGGCCCTGAGGGGCCCTTTCCGCGCAAGTGAGATGGAGCCGAAAGAGCGCATAATCTTCGCCCTCGACGTGGAGAGCGCCCGGGAGGCCTCGGAGCTGTGCTCGCTTCTCGAGGGTCGCGTGGGGGTCTTCAAGATCGGGCTCGAGCTCTTCTGCGCCGAGGGTCCGGCCGTGGTGCGCGCCGTGAAGGAGAAGACGGGCGCCGCCATATTCCTGGACCTCAAGTTCCACGACATACCGGCCACCGTGGCCGGGGCCTGCCGCAGCGCCGCCCGGCTCGGCGTAGACTTCGTGACCGTCCACTGCGGCGGCGGGGCGCGGATGCTGCGCGCCGCCGCGGAGGCCGCGCCGCGGCTCAAGGTCCTGGGCGTCACGGTCCTTACGAGCCTGGGACGCGGCGACATGGAGGCCGTGGGCGTCGATACGGCCCGCTTCGCCTCTCCCGCCGAGCTGGCCGTCGAGCGCGCGGCCATGGCCGTGGAGGCCGGCTGCGCCGGGGTCGTCTGCTCGGGCCGGGAGGCCGCCGCCGTAAGAAAGCGCATCGGCGCCGGTCCGCTCATCGTAACGCCCGGCGTGAGACCCTCCGGTCACGCCGCGGGCAGCGACGACCAGAAACGCACAACCACCCCAGCCGACGCCTTCCGCGACGGCGCCGACTACATAGTCGTCGGCAGGCCCATCCGCAACGCCGCCGATCCGGCGGCGGCGGCCGACGCCATAGCCGCGGAGATCGGCCGGGCCCTCTCCGTAACACCCTGAGCCACAGCCCCCCTTTGTAAGAATTCTTTCGCAGACCCATGAATCCCCTTTCACTCCCCTCCGGCCGGAGTTTTTTCACCTGCCGTTTAAACCCTTCGTCCCGCCGGGAGAAAAAGTCCTTGCTTTTGCAGGAGGCTGTATTAAAATAATGCGGTGTGCGCCGTCGGTGCGTTGTAACTGCTGGTGAGGGGAAGACTCTCCGTGTGGCGGACCAGCCGTGGTTTGTCGCATCTTCTCGGGCGCGTCCCTATATTTTATTTAGGGAAGCTCTGATTTATTGCACTGAGGGAACCTTTTTGTAAAGGGTCATAGACCCACGGTTCCCTCAGATTCCCTCCAAAAACTTTTAACGCGACCTGGTTTCCCCCTGTTTTGCCTGGCAAAACAGGGGGAAACCAGGTCGCATCGAAAGTCTTTGAAGGGGGTCTGGGGGAAACTTTCTACAGAAAGTTTCCCCAAGGGTCATTAATCAGAGTTTCCTTGGGGACCAGGGGGCAACAATCGGGGGTTCCTTGAGGAAAGGCGGGTGTTTGCCGGAAGCAAGCAGGGTGCAGGGTGACAAAGAGAGTCTATCGCTACCGACAAGAGCCGTATCGAGAGGCCGGCGCGGCGGCGCCATACGCAGGAGGTTCCGGGGTTGATGAAGGTGAACGAAGAGTGCATAACCGCTGAGGTGCTTAAGGGTCTCGGACGCCGGGGAGGGTCCGTAGCCAGGGGGGGCGCTCCCGGGGCGAAGGCCGCCGGCGCAGGCGTAGATGTCAAGGAAGTCGGAGAGCGGTTAAAGATGCTGAGGAAGGAGTTCCACCTGAGCCAGGAACAGCTCGCCGGCGAGCTCCTGGTCTCCAAGAAGCTCTTGTCCGAGATAGAAGGCGGCAAGCGCATGCTCTGCGGCCCCATCGTCGTTGCGCTGGAATGTCTGTTCGGCGTGAACCGCCAGTGGCTGCTCACCGGCGAGGGGGAGAAGGGGGGAAGCGGCTTCTCCGCCCATGCCGCCGACGGCGTGGCGGACTTCGTGAGGTCCTACAACCGGCTCTCGCCGGAAGGCAGGAAAAAGCTCATGAACATCCTGAGGGTATTTCTCCTCACGGAGAACAAGGTGGTCTTCTGAGCGGAAGGGGCCGGCGTCGTGTCTCTTCCCGCCGTCGTACCGGCGCAAGCCGTGCCGACGCAAGAGGAAGTCCGGCCCTGTTCCCCGCCGGAGGCGAAGGCCCGGCGGTCACTCTCCCGCAGGTGCCGGCAGCGGCGGAGAGCCGGCAGTTGCGTCAATCCCTCCTTTTCACACCGTAGCCCAGGTAGTTGACCGTCGTGTCGTCGGAGAGGACGAACTCGAGCCGCCAGGGGCTGAAGCTCATGCCCCGCAACCCTTCCATCGTCACGCCGCAGCTCTCCATGATCTCCTTCAGATGCGAGGGCTTTATGAATTTCCTGAACTCGTGGGTGCCGGGCGGGACCATGCCCAGTATGTCCTCGGCGACGAATATGGCCAGGAGCCGCGCCCTGAGCGTCCTGTTGATGGTTCCGAAGAAGAAGAGGCCGCCTGGTCCGAGCATGGAGAGGGCGCCGGCCAGAAAGGCCGCGGGGTCGTCGACGTGTTCGAGCACCTCGGCGCAGACGACGATGTCGTAGGGACTCGGCTCGCCCGCGGCTTCGTGTGCGGCCTTCAGCTCCTCCACGGAGCAGACCCTGTAGTCTATGTGCAGTCCCGACTGCGCGGCGTGCCCTTTCGCCGCCTCGATGGCCACGGGCGAGAGGTCGATGGCCGTCACCGCCGCCGCCTCGGCGGCGAACCTTTCGGAGAGAAGACCGCCGCCGCAGCCCACGTCGAGCACCTTTTTGCCTTCGAGCCCGCCGAGACGCCGGCAGGCCACGTCCCTGAAGTACTCGAAGCGCAGGGGGTTTATCCTGTGGAGCGAAAAGAGCCTCCCCTTGGGATCCCACCACTCCCGGCCGTATTCGTCGAATTTTTTCGCTTCGTCGTTCATGTGTGCAGAACCCTCGATAAGGTACGGTGCTGGTTGGGGTCGGTATCGCGTTGGTGTCGCGGCTCCCGGGCGGTCGGCCCGCGCCAGGCGGGTTTGTTACGCCTTTGCGGCCCGACCGCCCGGGAGCCGTTATTTGCCTGGGGGAAACTTTCTGTAGAAGGGCCACAGGCCCACGTTTCCCCCCGCGGCTCCCTCGGATGTTATTCGGATGTTTGGCGGTCCCTTGGAGGTTCGGCCCGCGCCAGGCGGGGCTTTCTTACGCCTTTGCGGCCCGAACCTCCAAAGGACCGCCCCCCGGGTAGCTGATGCGGGCAAGACACTCCCCTTCAAAAGGGCGTTAAAAGTCTTTGGAGGGAGCCTGAGGGAACCTTTTTACAAAGAGGTTCCCTCAGTGCAATAAATCAGAGCTTCCCTTACTTTTTCCCCAACAAGAAAGTAACCACGTGAGACGGGGCCGAAGGCCGCGATGTCTGCCCGCGACGGTCGTAGGCTCATCAAGATTCATCAGTTTTTCTTTGGTTACTTTCTTTTTTCCAAAAAGAAAGTAACTCAGAGGCCGCGGCGGAAGCTTGTTTTTACGGCCTCGAGAGTCCTTTCGATGTCGGTGAGGCTGTGTGCGAGACCGACGAAGGCCGCCTCGAACTGAGAGGGCGGCATGTATACGCCGCAGGCGAGCATGCGGCGGAAGAAGCGCGAGAAGCGGGGGAGATTGCTTGCCGCGGCGTTTGCGTAGTTTTTCACCGGTCTTTCGTTGAAGAAGAGGGTGAACATGGTGCCCGCCTTGGCGACCTGGCACTGGATGGAGGTGTCGGCGACGATCTCTTCGATGCCGTCGCAGAGGGTGTCGGTGAGCTTGAAGAGTTTGTCGTAGACGCCTTTTTTCCTGAGGAGCTTTAGGGTCTCGATTCCGGCCGTCATGGCAAGGGGGTTGCCCGAGAGGGTGCCTGCCTGGTAGACGGGGCCGACGGGGGCGAGCTCTTTCATGAGGGAGCGTTTTCCGCCGAAGGCGCCGACGGGGAGTCCTCCGCCGATGACCTTTCCGAGGCAGGTGAGGTCGGGCCTTACGTTGTAGACCTTCTGGGCTCCTCCGTAGCAGAGCCGGAAGCCGCTCATGACCTCGTCCATTATGAGCAGCGCTCCGTAGCGGTCGCAGAGCGTGCGCAGCCCTTCCATGAAGCCGTCCTTCGGCGGGACGACGCCCATGTTGCCCGGCGAGCCCTCGACTATGACGCAGGCGATGCCCTTGGGGTCCTTTTCGAAGATCTCCTCGACGGAGAAGAGGTCGTTGAAGACGGCGTTGTAGGTGTGTCTCGCCAGGTCGGCGGGGACGCCGGGGCTGTCGGGCACACCGAAGGTGGCGGCCCCGCTTCCGGCCTTTACGAGGAGGCTGTCGGCGTGTCCGTGGTAGCAGCCCTCGAACTTTATGATGTTGTCGCGGCCCGTTGCGGCGCGGGCGAGGCGGATGGCGCTCATGGTCGCCTCGGTGCCGGAGTTGACGAACCTGACCATCTCCATGGAGGGGAAGGCCTCGGTGACGAGTTCTGCGAGCTCCACTTCGAGCTCTGTCGGCGCGCCGAAGCTGGTGCCGCGGGCCACGGCCCTTTTGAGGGCGGCGCTCACCGCCGGGTGGGCGTGGCCTGCTATCATGGGTCCCCAGGAGCCGACGTAGTCGATGTACTCGTTGCCGTCGGCGTCGTAGATCTTGGAGCCCTTGGCCCCGGAGATAAAGAGGGGCTTCCCGCCCACGGCCTTGAAGGCCCTGACGGGACTGTTCACACCGCCCGGTATGAGCCGGGACGCCCTTTTCAGCAGCTCGCTCGATTTCTTCGTCGACATCTCCATCTCCTTGCAAAGGTGTTTAGAGGTCCCGCCGGTGGGCTTCCGGCGCACTTTCACCCGGCCGCCGCCTCTTTGAGCAGCGGGTAGCCGAGCTCTTCACGCACCTTGAGATAAAGCCGGGCCGAGCTTCTGGCCAGACGCCTTACGCGGCCTATGAATCTCGTGCGCTCGGCGACGCTTATGGCGCCGCGGGCGTCGAGGAGGTTGAAGGTGTGCGAGCACTTGAGGCAGTAGTCGTAGGCCGGCAGGGAGAGCCCCCTGTCCAGGAGTCTGAGCGCCTCGCGCTCGTACATGTCGAAGAGTTTGAAGAGGAGGTCCTTGTCGGCCTCCTCGAAGTTGTAGCGCGAGAACTCGACCTCCCCGCGGTGGTGGACGTCGCCGTATGTGACGTCGGCGGTCCACCGGAGGTCGAAGACGTTGTCCACGCCCTGGAGGTACATGGCTATGCGCTCGAGGCCGTAGGTTATCTCGCCGGAGACGGGGCTCAAGTCGATGCCGCCCGCCTGCTGGAAGTAGGTGAACTGGGTTATCTCCATGCCGTCGAGCCACACCTCCCAGCCCAGTCCCCAGGCGCCGAGGGTGGGGGACTCCCAGTCGTCCTCGACGAAGCGTATGTCGTGGTCGAGCGGTTCGATGCCAAGGGCCTTGAGGCTGTCGAGATAGATGTCCTGTATGTCCTCGGGCGAGGGTTTGAGTATGACCTGGAACTGGTAGTAGTGCTGGAGCCTGTTGGGGTTTTCGCCGTAGCGTCCGTCGGTGGGACGGCGCGATGGCTCGACGTAGGCGGCCCGCCAGGGCTCCGGGCCGAGCACCCGGAGGAAGGTTGCGGGGTGGAAGGTGCCGGCCCCCTTTTCCATGTCGTAGGGCTGATGTATGATGCATCCCCGCTCGGCCCAGAAGCGCTGGAGCCTCAATATGACATCCTGAAAAAGCATCTTTCAAGAACCTCCTCGTGACGGTGGTTGTCGTATCTTGTTCATGAAGAGCCTGGTCTTGAGCTCCTTGCCCAGGTGGTGGCGTATGAACTCGCCGAGTAGTTCCTCGCCTTCTGCGAGGAGCGATGGTGAGGGCACGAGTCTCTGGAGCTTGGCCGGGTCGAGTCGCGCCGCCATGGTGAGGAAGCGCGCCGCGCCGGGCGAGACCTTCATGAGGCCGGCGCTCCCTGCGGCCCCTGCGGCGCAGCGAGCGCAGAGCAGTCCCCCTCTTTCGGCGCTGAAGAAGTGGGGAGCCGCCGCGGCCCGGCCTGCTCTCCCGGCGCCGCCGCCCTGCCGGAGGGGTCTGCGGCAGGCGACGCAGCCCGAGAGGTGGGGCAGGTAGCCCGCGGCGGCGAGAAGCCTCATCTCGAAGGAGCGAAGAAGCGGTCCCGTGGGGGCGCCGTCGTCGATCTTCGCGAGTATGGCGGTGACGAGGGGGAAGAGGCCCGGCGTCTGCTGGCCGTCGCCGGTCATCTCCGAGGCGAGCTCGGCCACGTAGCTTGCGGCGGCGAGGCGTTCCACGGAGGTTTTGATGCCGCTGAATTCCCGGAGGAGCGAGGCGTCGTCGATCCTCGCAAGGGTGCTGCGGGGGCTGAGGTGTACGAGCAGCGAGCTCAGGCTGAGGGGGTCGAGATTGCCCACGAAGCGGCGGCGGCTGCGCTTGGCGCCCTTGGCTATGGCGCGCAGCTTCACCGAGCGGTCGGTGAGGAAGGTGACTATCCTGTCCGACTCCCCGTAGTCGAAGGCCCCGAGTATTAGGGCGCTGGTCTTTGTGTGTCCCCCTTTCATGGCGCTACAGGATTCCTACGTGGAGGAAGAGGGCCGCGAGGCCGAGGAAGGTGAAGAAGCCTCCGATGTCCGTACAGGCCGTGACGAATATGCTCGCCGAGAGGGCCGGGTCGGCGTTGAGCCACTTGAGGATGAGGGGTATCGTCGCCCCGCTCAGTCCGGCTATGACCATGTTGGCCGTCATGGCGAGGAAGAGGAGCACTCCCACCATGGTGCTTGCGCCGAGGAGGTAGGATATGAGGGCCGCCACGGCGCCGACGAGGAGGCCGTTGCCCAGCCCCACGAGCGCCTCCTTTACGAGTACCCGCCGTGCGTTGCGAAGGCTCAGCTCGCCGAGCGCAAGGCCCCTTACCATGACCGTTATGGTCTGGGTGGCGGCGTTGCCGCCCAGGCCCGCCACGACCGGCATGAAGACGGCGAGCACGACGAGCGACTCTATGGTGCCCTCGAAGAGCTTGACGACGCTTGCGGCGAGGAAGGCGGTTCCGAGGTTTACCAGAAGCCAGGGCGAGCGCATCCTGAAGGAGCGGCCCGGAGGGTCGAGGGCCCGCTCCCCGGTGTTGAGGCTCGCCATGTGGTAGACGTCCTCGAATATCTCCTCCTCTATGACGTCTACCACGTCGTCGACCGTGATGCGTCCCACGAGCTTTCCGAAGCCGTCGACGACGGGGAGGCTTATGAGATCGTATTTCTTGAAGAGGCGGGCCACTTCCTCCTGGTCCACGTCGGTGGTGACCTTGATGAAGTCGCGGTCCGCTATCTCGCCCACGAGCGCCGTGGGCGGGGCGAGGATGAGGCGGTCCAGCGGCACGACGCCGACGAGGACCCGTTCGGAGTCGACGACGAAGACGCTCGATATGTTCTCCACCACGTAGCTTTTGCGGCGCACCTCCTCGATGGCCTCTTCTATGGTGGCGTCCTCGTGGACCGAGACGAGCTCGGTCTGCATCTTACCGCCGGCCGTGTCATCGGCGTAACGCAACAGTCTTCTGACCTGCTGGGACTCGTGGGTGTCCATGCCCTCGAGGACCTTGCGGGCCTCCTCCACGGGCAACTCGCTTATGAAGTCCGTTGCGTCGTCGGTGTCCATCTCGTCGACGACCTCGACGAGCTTGTCGTCGGTGAGCGATGCGATGAGGATGGCGCGGCGGCGCTCGTCGACCTCGAGAAAGACCTCGGAGGCCACCTCGGGCTTGAGCGTGTGGAAGAGCGAGATCATCTGCGAGTCGTCGATGTGCTCGAAGAGGTGGGCGATGTCCGAGGGATGGAGCCTGGAGACGAGCTCGCCGAGACGCTCGCGCTCACCGCTCTCAAGCAGCGACTTTATCTCGTCTATCTGGGAGTCGGTGACCTCTATGGACATGGCGAGCACTCTCCAAAAAGTTAGGGAACCCTGATTTGTTGCACTGAGGGAACCTTTTTGTAAAAAGGTTCCCTCAGACTCCCTCCAAAAACTTTTGATGCGAGTCGGTTTCACCTGTTTTGCCTGGCAAAACAGGTGAAACCGACTCGTATCGAAAGTCTTTGAAGGGGGCCTGGGGGAAACTTTCTACAGAAAGTTTCCCCCAGAGCAATCAATCAGAGTTTCCTTGGCGAAATCGGCCACCGCAGTTGGGTGAGCGGAAAAAAGCGCGGCGTCTTCTACGGTTACGGCGCCAAGGAATAAAAATAGCACAGGGTGAAAGAGCAGTCAACAGGAGATGGGGCCGGAACTTCCCGGTTTTCCGAAAAAAGCGTCCATATCCGGTGACGCCGGAACGTTTCCGGCGGGAAGGGGCCCTGTCGCCGGGGGGCGCTCAGGGCAGCAGCTTTCCGTTTTCCTGTACGGCCCTGCCGTCCACGTAGAGGGCGCCGTCTTTTCTCAGGTCCTTTATCATGTCCCAGTGTACGGCCGAGTGGTTTCCGCCGCCAGCTTCTTCGTAGGAGCGGCCGACGGCGAGGTGGACGGTGCCGCCGATCTTTTCGTCGAAGAGTATGTCCTTGGAGAAACGCTTTATGCCGTAGTTGACGCCTATGCCGAGCTCGCCGAGGCGGCGCGCGCCCTCGTCGGTGTCGAGCACGGCGATGAGGAAGCGTTCGTTCTTCTCGGCCGAGGCGTCGACGACGCGGCCGGCGTCGAACCTGAGCCTTACGCCCGTGACCTCACGGCCCTGGTATATGGCCGGCATGTCGTAATATATGTGTCCACTGGCCGAGTCCTCGATGGGCGAGAGGAAGACTTCGCCGTCGGGCATGTTGCGCTCGCCCCAGCAGGGGATGGCCTTCCTGCCCTCGATGGAGAGGGTGAGGTCGGTTTCCCTGCCGACGATCCTCACCTCGCGGCCCCGGTCGAGCACGCGCTTGAGCCGCATCGCCACCGCCTTGAGCCCGGACCAGTCTATATTGGTGGCGCCGTAGAGGAAGTCCTCGTACTCCTCGAGGCTCATCTCCGCCTCCTGGGCAAGGGCGTTGGTCGGGAAGTTGCACAGCACCCAGCGTTTCTCGTTCACTATCTTTTCGCTTATGGGTTTGAGGACCCTGCTTCTCAGGGCGATCTTCTTTGGGTCCGTCGAGGAGAGGGCCTTCCTGTTGAGCGGCGCCCTGATGTTGACGACACAGTCGATATGTTCGGCCTCGTAGAGCCTGGTGTCGGGAAAGCGCTCCAGTTGCGCCCTGGTGGCCATGTCGTAGAAGATCCCGGCCGTCTCCTCGAAGTTTATGGAGGTAAGGGGGTGGGCCTTCTTTCTCATCACCTCGCGGTAGACCTCGATGACAAGGGGCTTTGCCAGCTCGCTCGATGCGCTTATGAGGACCGTCTCGCCGCGTTTGAGCCGCAGCGAGTGGTTCACCAGTATGGATGCCAGCGTGGTTGCGCGCGGGTCGATCATGATCGTGTCACCTCCTTGGCGTTTGTTTAGGGGGGCGCGCCTTCACAGGCGGCGGGCCGCGCCCTGGCGCGTGCCTCTTGCCCGGAGCTTCGCCTCCACGGCCTCTGCCACGGCGAACTTGCCGGCCCCCCAGCGGGGGGCGACGAGCAGGCGGCGGGGCGCGTCGCCGCAGAGCCGGTGTATGACCGTCTCAGGCGGCAGGAGCTCGATGGCGTCGGCGACTATGGATGCGTACTCGTCGAGCCCGAGCGGCGTCACCTCTCCCCGGCGGTACATCGTTTCAAGGGGCGTGCCCCTGAGCACCTGGAGCTGGTGGAACTTGACGCCCCAGAGTCCGAGCTCGGCCACGCGGCCGACCGTGGCCGCCATGTGGCGGCGTTCCTCGCCGGGAAGACCCATGATGAGGTGCGCGCACACGTCGATGCCCCGCTCCATGGCCGCGCGGGCGGCGCAGATGAAGTCCCCGGCGGTGTGGCCCCTGTTGATGAGCCTCAGCGTGCGCTCATGGATCGACTGCAGGCCCAGCTCGATCCAGAGGTCCTTTTTCCCGCGCACCCGGCAGAGGAGATCGAGCACCTCGGGGCCGAGGCAGTCGGGCCTTGTGGAGACGGCGAGGGCGACGACCTCGGGGTGGCGCACGGCGGTGTCGAGCATGGCGGCGAGCCTGTCGGTCGGTCCGTTGGTGGAGGTGCCCGACTGGAAGTATGCGACGAAGGCCCCGGCCCTGTGGCGGCGGCGCACATACTCGATGCCGGCCTCGAGCTGCGCGGCAACGGAGAGACCGTCCGCGCCGCGGGCGGGCCTCAGCGCGTCGCTGCGGCAGTAGGCGCATCCCCCTCCGCCCGGAAGACCGCCGCCGTTGGGACAGGCGAAGCCGGCGTCGAGCGAAACCTTCCACGTCCGCCTGCCGTAACGCTCGTAGAGGACGGCGCCGAGAGAGCGGTAGCGCGGTCTTCCCATCCCTTTGCCTTTCGAATATGCCGGGCGAAATTTCCCGAAAAACGGCGCCGGTCTTCCCCCGGCCCCCCTGTATGTTATTCGTATCTTCGGCGCTCCCCCGGAGGCTCGACCCGCGCCGGGCGGGTTCTTTTTACGCCCTTGCGGCCCGAACCTCCGGGGGAGCGCCTCCGAGTCGGCGGGGCCGTGCCCCTTTTATTAGGGAAACGCTGATTTATTGCACTGGGGGAAACTTTCCGTAGAAGGGCCATAGGCCCACGTTTCCCCCAGACCCCCTTCAAAGACTTTTAATTCCCTGCGGATCATCCCGATTTTGCAGGCAAAATCGGGATGATCCGCAGGGCGTTAAAAGTTTTTGGAGGGAGTC
>DRME01000092.1 GCA_011375175.1 Deltaproteobacteria bacterium
AAAGGTGCACCTGTCCTCATCGATGGTTATAGGCGGTTCCCGCTTAATGAATTTCTTCTTCCATACAATAAAATTTCCTGTTCTTTCTATATCATTGAGACAGAATCGCCAAGGATCGGGAGAAGGAAATTCCTGCCAAGTTCTCAGCACCTCTCCATCGCCAAGGGATCTGACGGCAAGAGGAAAGTGCAAATGAACTATAAAAACCCCCCCAGGCCGCAAAGAGCGGCTGACGAAGCGCAATACCTTGTCCGTGCCGCCTGGCCGTATAGCATCAAATAGCGTGACCACGGAGGAATTGCAGATGACGACATCGAACATGCCGCTCCACCGTCTCTGCTTCGTCATCTCAAAGATATCACACACTTCGAAGGCAACACCGTCAAGCCTCTCATCTTCGACCCACTTATTGGCGAACTCGATCCTCGATCTCGATACATCGATACCAAGAAGTGTACGCCTCTTTCCGTGGAGTGCTATAAGGAGCCTGCCGTTGCCGCATCCGATCTCGAAAAAATTCTCGGCCCCATCCGCAGCAACTCTCTCGATGAAGTTTTTTTCGTTACCAGACTTCCTCAACAAGAACCGCCTGTATTCATGCAGCTCTTTGGTCAAGCGGAAATTCTCCAACGAATCAACGCCATCGTAATCGGTCAAATACGTCGATTGCGGCAACGAACGTCTCCTGTGCTTCATAGCATACCCCTCTTGAAGATAAAAAACCACTTTACACCCGCATCCGAAAGGGCCGCCACCATAATCGCGAGATGTTGATGGGGAAGAATGGACCCGGGTCGAGCACAGGGCTTACAAGGAGGAATTTTTTTCTTCTCCATGTTCAGGCCTCGCTCAGCGTATGGAAGCTGCCAGCGCACGCCCGACATGCAGCGAGGCTGTACACGCCACGCCTGAGATCGCTTCGCAGCCTGCTACACAACGGGCCGTTGAATATCTCCCTGAGAGAGTGTTCGTATACGTTTCCCAGCGGTATTTCGTATCCGTAAAAGGAGCAACATGGCAACACGTCGCCGTTTGCCCTGACTATGAGCTTTCGCCACGGCTCGTTGCAGGTGAAGTCGTCGAGGCGGTGGGCCCCGGCCGGCACGAGGTCGTGATTGTAGTCGTAATACGTGGAATAGCCCTGCACCTCCACATAGTCCACGAGGTCGGAGAACGTCTCGACGAAGAGGTCCTGTTCATGGGCATTGAGACTTGTGGCCACGAAACTCGCCCGGGTGGCCGGCAGGACCAGCTCGTGCTCCCGCTTGTACTCCTTGAGACACCTGATGTTGGCAAGCACCTTCGAGAAGTCTCCGCCCGGTCTCACCTTTTCATAGGTCTTCTCGGTTGCGGCGTCAACCGAGAAGAGTATTCGCGTAAGGCCGCTCTCAACGAGCCTTCTCATGAGCTGTTCATCAAGGAGCAGGCCGTTGGTCGTGACAAATAGGTCCATGAAACCGTGAGCTGCGGCAAAGGCCACGCGCTCGGGCAGATCCTTTACCAGAAGGGGTTCGTCGTTTACGTGGAAGGCCATGGACGGACAGCTGTTTCGTTCGCCCTCTATGACTATGCGCTCGAAGAGCTCACGGCTCATCACCCCGCCGTCGGTATCGAACCTCCTTTTCACATCGGGCAGACCGTGTATGCACGACGGACAGCCGAGGTTGCAGCGGTAGCTCTGCTCCAGCATTATGTAGAGCGGAAAATCCGGCTCGTAAGCAAAGGCCCCGGCCGCCTCGTAGTCGCGCCTGTAGCGCGCGTAGCGCTCGCCGTGGCGCGACAGGAGCTGCCGCTGCGCACGGTCGAGGCCTGCGCCGTAACGGGACAGGATGTCGTCCTGGGTGGTCGTCACCGTGCTAACCGGCTTTTCTGGCGAAGAGCCTCAGGTTGTCGCCCTTGCCGCAGGCGTTTATGAAGTTCTGCATCGATTCCGCCGCCTCGAAGAGCGCGGTGAAGTCCTCGCGCCTGTAACGGTCGGGGTTGAGCTTCACCGTCGTCTCTATGTGCTGTATGTCGAGCCCCTTGGTCATCACCTCGCTCACGGAAAGGCCCGCCTTCTCGAACTCGCGCCGGAAGGTAGCCGGTGTATAGTGACGGATATGGACGTCCGGGGCGAACATCTCCGAGTCGGCCCCGGTTATGAAGTAATTGAAACTTTCCAGGTTCTCGGTGTAGGCGAAGACCCAGCCGCCGGGCTTCAGCACTTTCTTGACCGAGACGAGAAGAGAGCCGGGATCCGGCACATGCTCGAGCACGTCCCAGAGTGTTACGACATCGAAGTAGTCGGCCGGGTAGGCGTCGTCGCTCATGACGCCGGCCCTGATGTTTGGCAGGCCGAGCTCACCGCTGGCGAACTCCACCATATCGGGGTTCGGCTCGATGCCGTATACCTCGTAGCCTCCGTCATGGGCGACTTTGAGGAAGTGTCCCGAACTGCAACCGATGTCGAGAAGTCTTCCTCCTGGTACCCGCGGCCTTATAATCTCCTCGACCCTCTCGCTGAATATGGTGGCCATCCTGTAAGGGGCGGAGGGCAGGTATATGTCAGTGAAGGAGCTTGCAAAGCGTCCCTCCTTGTATTGCTTGTCCAGGTACTCACTCCTCGGCCGCGGCGACGGATATACGAGACCGCATCCGGGACACAGAAAATACGGAAACCTGAGCTTTGTGAAGACGGCGCGTTCGGAAGGTGGAGGGGGCTCGCCGCACAACGAACAGGCCACGGCCTCGACCTTGGTGGAATCGAGCCCCTGGGGACCGTCGCCCCAGTAGAATCCAAGGTCGCTTCGCATCCGTTTGTACTGCTCCTCTACAGTCCCGGGGGGATGGAGCATGGACTTGTCAGGTATCTCGCAATTTGCTGAAACATCCTTCTCAAGCTTTCTCAACAGAAAAGACCCCTTCAAATGTTTTTTTTGGACGAAAGAGTGAGTTCAAAGCATCTCCCATGTGATGACCGCATCCTCTTCGATGGACGTACTCGCCGTTCGCCCCACCACTACGTCGAGGAACCTCGGCTCTATGCCCGTGCCAGGTCTCTTGATCGCGAGCATCTCCCGCGTCAAGACCGCTCCGCGTGGTATGGAGACGGCGGCGACTATGCTTCGCCTGGCGTGGAGCCTCGCCCTCGCCTCCGACTCAACGGGACGTTTGAACGCCTCGCCCAACGCCTCCTCGACCCTTCGCACCTGGCGAACCAGACGGGTGAGTCCCTGGTAATCGACCGATATCTCGTGGTCATAACCGGGCCGTGTGTTATCGAAGGTGAAGTGCTTCTCTATTATCCGCGCCCCCAACGCTACGGCCGAGGCGATAATCCCTTCGCCGTCCTCCGGCAGCGTGTGGTCCGAATAGCCGACCGGAACGTGTGGAAAGACCTCTTTCAGGTGACTTATCATGCGCAAGTTCACGTTGCGGTCCTCGGTGGGATAGTTGCTCGTACAATGGAGGACGGCCACGTCGGTATTCCCCTCATCGGCCATCACCCTGAGGGCCTCGTCGATCTCGCCGACCGTCGAAGCGCCGGTGGAGATTATGACGGGGCGCCCCTTACGGGCCACGTGCCTTAGCAGCGGCAGATGGGTTATGTCCATGGAGCTTATCTTGTACATCTCCACGCCGACCTCTTCGAGCAGGTCGGCCGACCCCTCGTCCGACGGCGTGGAGAAGAAGACGAGTCCTCTCTTCTCGGCCGTCTCTTTCAGGCGGAGATACTCGTCGGCCGAAAGGGACGGCATCTGGCGGAACTCGTCGAGCTGGGTGCGGCCGGGACAGCCTTCTATCTCCCAGAACTTCTCAGCCGACCTCGATGCGAGCCTCTCGGCGACGAAGGTCTGGAACTTCACCGCATCGGCCCCTGCATCGGCCGTTGCGTGGACCATCTCCACGGCGCGGCCGAAGTCGCCCTCGAAGTTGCAGCCCACTTCGGTGATTATGAAGACCCCTTCCGCCGTAATCTCTTCAAGACGCGACATCGCCGTCACCTTTTGCACATCGTCAGATCGTCCAGTCGTTGACATAGAGGAAGCTGCAGTTTCTGCAAAGGGCAAGCTCGCTGTTACGCCCTTCTTTCATTAGCGACCGCATCCTGCGGATACTTTCACCACGCCATATATCGTCGAGGCTGTCTGCCGTTGCGTCACCGTACACGAGCTTCTGAAGAAAGTGTGGCGTTTGTATGAAAGTATGGTCTCAGGTTCCTTGAGGCGACGGCGTCGTAGACGCGCCCCCGCCCTGGCTCTTTGTAGGTCTCTATCTTTCTTCTTATATCTTCAACGTCGAGCTTCAATTCACTCCTCCCTTGGAAAGGTCTTCCAGGTAACGCCGCTTTCCTCTGTGGCACCGGTACATATCCTCTACACTGTGGGCGTCGCTGCCGACGGCCATGGGCACACCGCGGTCGAGAAGTTTAGCGAAAAATCGCGCCCCCGGCACCCGATGCCGGAGACTCACCTCCACGATCTTGTTTTCACGCACTATCATATCCACAACTTCGTCTTCCATCTCCTCATCGAGGTCGATACCGAGTGCGGCGAGTTCCTGAGCGGGATGGGCGATGACATGGACAGCGTCGTTTCGCACAAGCCCCCGGAAGGCATGGAGCCAACAGGAGAGTACATATCCTCTGTCGGCGGTCTCCCGGTCGGTCAAGAAACCACCGGCGGAGGGTATGGAGTGGATCGAGCCGAGCACCACGTCCACCTCTTCAAGTCTGCGCTCCTCGACGTCGAGGAGGCCGTCGAAATCGACAACCTTCGTCTCGAAACCGGAGAGGACCTCTATGGTCCCATCGTAGCGCTCCTTTAGTGACTCTATCTCTTCGAGGTAGTCGTCGAGCCAAGGGGTATCCCTTCTCACATGATCCGTCACCGCTATGGAACGCAGGCCGATATCAACGGCGGCGGCCACCATCTCGTCCACCGTGGCGGCGCCGTCGGAAAAGACCGTATGGCAGTGGATGTCACTGTCCATGGAGATACTTCTCACTGTAGTACCTGTACATCCTCGTGTTGTAACGCACCTGTACCGCTGGAAGCGGCCTGCCGGCCAGCAGCAGCACAAGGAAATAATGCATATTGACGCCCGCTCCGGTGCAAGAGGTCATCGTGCCTGAAACCCTTGGGTTCACCTCGATGACCTTGGGCACTCCGTCATGCGAATATCTTATTTGTATGTTGAGTGCATAGATGAGCCCGAGCCTATCGAGGACCTCGGCGGCAAGCGTCTCCACCTCCCTGTTCTTCACCACAACACCCTTGACGGATATGCCCTCCGCGACCCGCTCCCTGAGGCGCGGAACCATGTATCTCGGCCTGCGCTCTTCGTCGACGAGCACGTCTACGCTGTACTCGTCACCCGGCAGGTACTCCATCGCCAGCACATCCGGCACGGTCGCCAAGCCCTCCAGTCGAAGGCGCAGCTCTTCGAGCGTGAGCCGGCGGTGCAGGGACCTGTCGTCGAAGATGTCGACACGACGGCCGTCGATGACCATAAAACCCCTCGATCCCTCTGATACGGCCGGCTTTACGGCCACTCGGCTCTGCGGGTAGCCGAGCTCCTCCACGGCGTCCAGGAGTTCTTCCGATGTCCTCGCAAGGACAAAACGCGGCACATGGGCATCGAGTCCCGTAGCCTTGAGCCGCTCATAGAGCGCGTGCTTGTTGAGCGCCGTCTCGAGCTCGGCCGTATCGACACTCACCGCTATGCGGGGGGTGCTCGCCGCGGCGGCCAGGCGTGAAAGCTTCACGAGCCCTGCTGGTCCGTCATTGGGGATGAGGTACCCTATCCCCTCCTTTTCCACTACATCAAGCAGCGATGGTATATAGTCCTCGTCGTCCCAGGGGCTGACCACATAGCTATTGTCGGCGAAGAGGTTCCCCACGGCCTCGCCGTCTATGTCTGCCGTAACGATATGGAACGGCTCGCCCGAGCTGCGAAGATCCTTTATGAGGCCCGGTACGCCGCGCGCTCCCGCTCCCGTTATGAGCACCCTGTACATCTCAGAAGTTGGCGATCTCCGCCGCTCCCTTCCCTCTCCCAGCGGGACCGGCCTGCCGGCTCCATCGCACCACTTCGGCTATGCGCCGCGCCACACGGGCCGTCCCCCCGCCGTCGACAATACGCCTCATGTTGCGCGAGAGCGTCTTCCTCAGCCCGAGGTCACCGGCGACTCGAAGCGCCTCGCAGGCTATCACCTCTTCATCGAGGCGGTTGCCCTCGCCGAGGTTTATGACCGCCCCTTCCTGCTCGAAGGCCCTGGCCACCGTGTCGTGCAGGGGATGGTGGCATATGACTATGGACGGCACTCCAAAGTACGAGAGCTCGTAGAGGGTGTTGCCGGCCGCCGTGAGCGCCAGGTCGGCTCTTTCCATGAGGTCGTAGACCTCCTGCTGGGATATGTTGCTGTGGAAAATGTAGCGCTCTCCACCACCGAGCTCCCTTTTCGTCTCTTCGAGCTCGGCGAGGGTGGCCCGTCCAAGCGACCCTCCGACTACCACGTCCACCTGCGCCCCCTCGAACATCCCGTCCACGGCCTTCAACGTCTTGGAGGTGAGGCCGTAAGGGTCGCCCCCCCCTTGGTTTACGAATATGCGCGACACGGACTCCTTGACGCCGGGCGGCGTCCTCTGAGCTATCGCCCCCCCGAGTATCGCGTAACGGGGACCGACAAGATAGCAACCCGGCAAGGGGTCGTAAAAGCAGGCCGACTGGGTGATCGAGAAATTGATCACCAGGTCCGCCGGCGTGGCCTTGTGTACGTTGTTGTCCAGGATGACCGTCGTAGTGGCAAGTCTCTCCTTCAACGCGGCATAGAAGGCGTCGGAGCGGTCAAGGAGGTCTATGACGAGATCACGATACCCCCAAGCGGAGAGTATCCCGACCGTCTCAATGACGTCCTCCTCCTCGTCGCACCCGCCATCAAGGAGCATTACGTTACGGATACCGCTTCTTTCGAGCCTCTCAACCGTATAGGGGTTGGCCCTCGTCACGACGAGCGGTTCAACGGCGCAGATGCTCTCCATAGCCTCTATGAGGGCCATCACCTCCATGAGGTGGCCCGTGCCGACGTGCGTATCGGCATCGACCCTGAAGGCTATGCGCAGGGGTTCACTTTTCATCGGCCCGTCCCATGCCCGACTCCATGGTCTTCACATCAACGGCCTGGTGGACGTAACGGGCAGCACGTATGCGCCTTCCATCGACGACCACCTCTTCCTCCTCGGTCAGGCCTCCGTCCGAACAGGTACGGCAGGGCTTGGTGGCAAGACGTCTGCATTCCTTCATGAGCCTTCTCAGCTCCCTGAAGGGACCTCCGTGCCATATGTCGTACAGACTGCTGCTGTTCACATTGCCGAGGACGTTGCCCTCCATGTAATCGCCGTAGCACTGGACCACCTTGCCGTCCCAGGAGATGCACATCCGCTGCCATGGCGCCGGACAGATGTAGTACGGGTCCTGGCGATAGTCCTTCTGGTCGGTCGAGCGTTTCTGATCGGCGATGAAATTTACGCGGTCGGCCACACCCCGCCACAGGGCCAGGAACTCACCCTCGCGCCCCCGTATGGCCGAGTGGACCGACTGCACGCGGATAAGGGGTTTTTTCATGCCGAGCCTGTCCCTCACGGCCCTGAGGTCCTTTATCTTGGCCACAGTCTCATCGAATACGGCCGGCTTTCTTATCCTGTTGTAGACCTCTCCCATGCCGTCGAAGGAGATGCTTATCCAGTCCAGCCCGGCCCTTACGAGCTCTTCGGAGAGCTCAGGGCTGAGCCTTTCCCCGTTGGAGAGGAAGGCCACGTCCTTTACGCCCCGCTCCTTTGCGTAGGCCACCATGTCGACGATACGGGGATTGAGGAGCGGCTCACCCCGCCAGCTCAGCTTTACGGAAAATAACGGCCGTGTCGACGCCTCGTCGATTATCCGTTTGTAGAGGTCCATCTCCATGACGCCGAAGAAATCGATCCCCCGGTCGATCATCTCGGTCGTCTTGCACATGGGACAGCGCATCTGGCAGGCGCTGGCGGCCTCGATCTCGAGATGGGTGGGAAAGGACGGCGTAATGAACAACCGCGGGCAGAGATGCCACTTGATGCGATCGATCACGTGGCTTATCACATGCCCTTGGGCCAGGAAGTAATTGAGGTTGTCCCAGCGACTGCTTAGAGAGAAATAGTCGTGGTTGACCTTGACGCTGCCTGTCCCGGCGGCCCGGCTCCTTTTCTCCATCCCTCTTCCTATGCCTCGACGATGCGCAGGTCCTCCGGCATCCTCTCCAGTCCCGCGCCGAATTCCTCGATGATCCTCTCTGCAACCCAGAGGTCGAAGCGGTCGTCTATCTCCACGTTCTCCCACCGGCTTACGACCTTGCGGCATATACGCTCGCCGAAACGCTCGCCTCGCCGGACCATATCGCCTCTCATGACGTAGACGTTGCCGTCGTCGTAGAAAAACCCCTCTATCTCCTGCCTTCGAAGTACGTTCTCTCCGTAAGCCACGTACTTGCAGCGCAAGCCCGTGGCCAGCGAATCATATCCGCCCTCTTCGAACTCCCTTATGCATTCGTCTATGAGGCCGGCCCGCCTGATGGGTGACGTCGCCTGGAGCAGCACGACCGTCTCGCAGGGAAGACGCCGCGCCACGTGAGTAAGCACGCTCAGCGTCGACGCCTCGTCCGTTGCGAGCTCAGCCGGACGCATGAGGACCTCGGCTCCAAACCCCCTCGACACGTCGGCAATCCTTTCATCGTCCGTCGATACCACGCATCTGTCGACGAGCGAGGAGCGGGCCGCCGCCTCTATGGTCCAGGCGATAAGCGGCCTGCCGGCCACGTCGACGATGTTCTTGCCCGGAATCCCTTTGCTGCCGCCCCTGGCCGGTATGATTGCCAGGACCTTCACAACGAGCGCCACATCTCCCTCAGGACCATGAAGGCCTCGGCGTACTCGAAACCGGCCTCGACCCCCCTTTTACGGGCAAGGACCTCTACGGCCTCGGCACTGCGCGGGTGGGGGAACGCTCTCTTCTCGGTCTCGTAACATGCCAGGGCCTCAATCTTCGAGCCCAGTTGCGCCTTCACGTCAACATAGAGGTTGGGATAGAAGACGTTTTCCGGGAGGGGCGGCGACTGCTCGGTCGACGACGGTGTCTCATACATAAGGAGCCTGTCGACGAAATGCGCCGCCGACGGCCTGAGGGCCACCCGGGCGGCGTCGAAGACCGCCCGGTGATCCTGGTTATTGTCTCCCCTGAAAGGACAGTAGACTGTGTGGGGGCGAAACTTGTAAATATATTCTTCGAGGGGAATGAGTATGTCCTGCACGCAGAGATCGAGCCTCTCGTCGTCGAGGCCGAAGAAGACGGCCTCCCCGTAGCCGAGCACCTTCCGCGCCGCATTGGCATGACCCTTCTCCACCTCATTGCGGGCCTCGTCGTAGCGGTGATCGTAGACGCGGTGGGCGATGAAACAGACATGGACCTCATCGCCGGCCTCGACATGCCGCGCAATGGAGGCCCCGCAACCAAGGACCTCGTCGTCCATATGGGGCGCGACTACGAGCACCTTCACGGCAGACACCCCGCCGTCGGCGAGCATGCTACAGAGCAGACCATCACACTCATCGTCAAATCGTGGACATCGCCTCCCGGTTCGTGCGTTTTCAAGGAAAGATATCGGCCCGCCCTTGACGGGGGTCTTACGCCTTTGCGAGCCGAACTTCCGGCCACAGCCGCGAAGGCGCGCCGACGGGGAGACTCCCTCCAGAGACTCTCCATGCTCTCGGTCCCCCTGATATGGTGTGCGGAGCCAGGAAAACCGAGAGGCAGCAAAAGTCTTTGAAGGGGGCCGGGGGAAACTTGGACCTGCGGCCACTCTTCGGAAAGTTTCCCCCGGCAATGATCAGAGGTTTGCAAAACGGGCCACCGTGACCTTTTCCCGCAGAATGGCGTCGAGCCTCTCCCAGTCGGCCTTGCGTCTCTGCTCGCGCTCCCTGTACCAGTCGATGTAGCGGCGCACGCCTTCCTCGAAGCTCACCTTCGGCCTCCAGTTCAGCTCGCGGTGCGCGCGCTCGCTCGAGACCTCCTTGCCCGAGAAGTCGCCGGGCCTTGCGGGGGTGTACTCTATCTTCACGTCACCAACTATCTTCTTTATCGTCTCGGCGATCTGCTTTATGGTTATCTTCTCGTCACCGTCGAGGTTGTATATCCTGTTCTTGGCCACGCTCTGCAGCGCCAGCACATGCCCCTCGGCCAGATCCTCGACGTATATGAACTTCCTGAACTGGGAGCCGTCGCCGGCTATGGTGAGCGGCTCGCCGGAGAGCGCCTTCTTGACGAAGATCGGAATCACGGCTCCGTCCCTGGCTCTGGGACCGTAAGGGATGCCGTACCTGAGAATGGTTACATCCAGCCCGTAGAGCTTGCTGTAGCTCTGGCAGTAGTACTCGCCGGCGAGCTTGGTGGCCGTATAGAGATGGGACGGCGCATGGAGCGGCGTGGTCTCGTCCACTTCCGTGGCATCGGCGTCGCTGTAGACCCACGTGGTGCTCCCGTAGATGACACGTTCGATGCTGGCGCGCCTTGCCGCATCGAGGACGTTTATGGTGCCGCGCACGTTTATGGACTCCGAGTAGTGAGGGTCCTCAAAGACGTTCTTCACGTCGGCAACGGCCGCAAGGTGCATAACGGCGTCTATGCCGTGCATTGCAAAGCTCAGCGCCGTCGTGTCGAGAAGACTTCCCTGGTAGAACTCGATGTCGTCCCTGAAGGTGGGCAACACGCCGTCGAAGACCCTTACGCCAACCCCCTTGTCCCTCAGCTTGTCAACCACATGAGAACCGATAAAACCCGAACCTCCCGTAACGAGTACCTTCATCAGCAACTTCCTCCTCTTCTTTAAAATGGATCGACGGCGTCTCTTCAGCTGTCGCCCTTGTAGTAGAGCGGAACACACCAGTGGTTCTCCGCCACCCAGTCGGTGTTGGGCAGCCGGCAGTCCCTCTTCATTATCCTGTGGCACGGCTGGTCGTAGACCTTGCCCGTAGACTTCTCAATGGGATCGAAGACTATGTACTTGTAATACCCCGAGACCATGCCGTCTGGGAAGAGCACACGATTGGGATGATGGGGGTCGAGGTGTTTTTCAGCGTATTCGTTCTTCCAGGAGACGATGTCGTCGAGCCTGTCGATCTGAACACAGCCTATGGCGGCCGTGAACTCGCTCATCCTGTAGTTGAGCCCTTCGACCTGGTAGTCGAACTTGCCGTAATTACGGTAACGGCGTGCGTACTCGGCGAGGTCGCTGTTGCCGGTGACGAGCATTCCGCCTTCGCCCGTCGATATCGTCTTGGTGGCATAGAAGGAGTAAACGCCCGCGTCTCCCCAGGTGCCGGGCCTGCGGCCGTTCCACGACGCGCCGTGGGCATGGGCGCAATCCTCAAGAAGCGCCACCCCCTTGGACTTGCAGAGTGCGGCTATATCTTCTATCTGGAAAGCGATGTGACCGCCTATATGAACCACCCAGACGGCGACCGGCTTGTACCGCTCTATTTTAACCTTCAGGTCGTCCAGTGACAAGCACAAATCATCCCTGTTGCAGTCGACGAACTCGACGGCACCGCCCGCCTTGACGACACTGAGAGGGGTGGCCATGAATGTATTGGACGGACAGAGCACCGTCTTTCCCTCTACGCCGATGAACTCCAGGGCCGCAAGCGCCGCCCCTCCCCAGCTTGAAAAGGCTACGGCCTCGGCGCCGTTGTGCTTGGACCACTTCTCCTCGAAGGTCTTGGTGAACGTTCCTTCCGACCACTGCTGTCTTTCGATGATGGCGTCCCAGCTCTCGTGCAGCTTCCTGCTGTCTTCTTCCTCGAAACCGATCTTGAACCTCATAGTCAGCAATCACTCCCCTTCTTCTTTTTTGAGCCGCCGGTCAAACGTTAATCTCCTTAGCCCTGGCGGCGGACCGCTCCACCTTGAAGGTCTCTCCGACATTCTCGTCCGGCCCGAGGGTGAGCGGACGGTAACTGTAGGTCGGCACGAGGGACTCGAGCGCCTTCACGGCATCGGAGAGCCTGCCCTCCCTCATGACCCTTTCGATGGTATCGACTACACGAAACACTTCCTGAGGGTCCTCTACGTCGCCGTCACCGTTTACGGCCATGTTGACCTTCGGATGCATGGTCTTCAGAACCCTCTCATGCGAATTAAAGAGCTTTTCCTCCAGCTTCTCACCGGGACGAAGGCCGGTAAAGACGATATCTATGTCTTTGCCGGGCGTGAAACCGTAGAGGTTTACAAGCGATCTCGCCACGTCGTAAATCCTGACGGGCTCGCCCATATCGAGGACGAAGATCTCTCCTCCTTTGCCCATCGAGGCCGCATGCAGCAAAAGCAGCACTGCCTCGGAGAGCGTCATGAAGTACCTCGTCACCTCGGGGTGGGTCACCGTAATAGGCCCTCCCGCCTTGCTCTGCTTCTTGAAGAGCGGGATGACGCTACCGCTGCTCTCAAGGACGTTTCCAAAACGCACCGCCATGAAGCTCGTTTCGTACAAGGCGTTCGAGGCAATGGTTACAAGCTCGGCCACCCTTTTGGATCCCCCCATGATGTTCGAAGGATCTACGGCCTTATCGGTGGATATGAGCACAAACCTGTCCACGCCCGCGAGACCGGCCGCGGCAGATACTGTCCTCGTACCGAGTATATTGGTTTTTATGGCCTCCGAGGGGTTGAGCTCCATCATGGGCACATGCTTGTTGGCGGCGGCGTGAAAGAGGATGTCCGGCATGGTGCCGGCCATTACCTCGGAGACCCTGTTGTAATCTGTTATGTCGCCCATGACGGCGTCGACCCGAAGGTCCGGGTGAGTCTCTCTCAAAGTCCTGTCTATTTCGTAGAGGCTGCCCTCGTGGCGCTCGAAGAGGACGAGGCGAGCCGGACCGTAGCCGGCTATCTGCTTCGATATCTCCGAGCCTATGCTCCCGCCTGCGCCTGTGACCATGACCTTCTTGCCCTGAAAAAAGAGCCTCAGCGCCGCAGAGTCGTTGGGGACAGGCTCCCTGAAGAGAAGGTCCTCGGCCTCTATATTCCTGATGAGGATGGAGAGGTCCTTTGCGAAAAGGAGGTCCTTGATGCCGGGCAGCACCTTTATGGGCTTACCGAGCTTCTTGCAGCGGCTCACGATCCCCCGCAGAAAGTCGATGGGCGCGGACGGTATGGCCAGCACCACCTCGTCGGGATTCTTCCTGGCCACGATCTCCTCGAGCTCGGCCGTCGTGCCGAGTATGGTGGTGTTGAGTATCTTCATCCCCCTTTTCTGGGCATCGTCATCGATGAGTCCAACGACCCGGTAATTGTACTTGCGCCCGTTGAGCAGCTCTCTGAGAACCATGTACCCCGCGTCGCCTGCTCCGATGATCAGCACCCTCTTGGCGTCAAGCATGTGGGGATGTATTTCGTTGTGGAGGCGCTTGAGGAGCCTGACGCCGCCGAGCAGGACAATGGCGAGGAACCAGTCCATGATGATAACCGACCAGGGATAAGTGGTCACGGCGAGGATATACTTGACGGTGACGGCGAACAGGACGGTACCCAGCGAGACCGAGGCGATGATATTCACCAGGTCTCTTATGCTCACGTATCTCCATAGACCGTGGAAGAGGCCGAAGACGTAGAGTCCGCCCATCCTGACGGCAAGGAGAAGGGGAAGCATAATCAGGAAGTTGTGAAGCTGGGGCTGCGGTATAGAGCCTTCGAAGCGGATGTGGAAGGCTATGAAGTTTGCTGCTACGATGAGCACGGCCTGGAGGGAGACGGCCACAACACGTCTGTGCCTCGAAAGGGAATCCAGGACGCGGTCAATCCTTTCGGCGGGATAGAAGCGGGAGAGCCAACCGGCAGCTATCTTCAGCAAATCATCCAAGACGGCACCTCCCTGCGGCAACTCATGGCAACCTGCACGAGACTAAGTGTTCAACCTCTTGAGGTGTTCGAGCAAGAAAACCGTAAAGACAGACAGGACAAGGGCGCTCAGCGTCGAGAGGAATACTATCTTTCTTCTCTTGGGCCTGGAGCGGGTCTCGGCTATGTCTGCAACATCGAGGACCTGCACTATGGGCGTGTCCTTGGCTTCCTGGATACGCGCCATCTCGTACTGCTTGGTAAGCAGCTCGTAAAGTGTCTCGTAAATTTTCACGTCCCTGAGGAGTCTCTTGTATTTGAGAGCGAGGTCGGGGATATCGGCGGTAGGGATGAAGGAATCACTGTCGATGTTCTTTTCACCCCCTCCCCTGATTACGCTTCCCCGCCCCTCTTCAAGCTGCCTGAGTTTATTCTTGAGCTCGGCGACCTCGGTTCTGAGCAGCTCTACCATGGGATTGCTCGAAGTGGCGTAAGAGAGCATGGTTTCAAGCTCCACCTCCTTGGCCATGAGCTCTCCCTTGACCGCACCTATGGCCTTGAGTATGGCCTTTGACTGCTCGTCAAGCTTTATGGCCTTGTTCCTTTCCTGGAAAGCCCGAAGCGCATCCTCGGCGCTCTCCAGTTCCTTCTTCACTCCCTCGAGTCTCTCCTCCACGAAGGTCCTGGTGCGCTTGCCCGCCGTCATTACGACGTTCTTGTTTATCCTGTCGAGCTCCTCGACAAAGGCCTTGGCCATCTCCGCCGCCGTCCCGGGATCCATGTCCTCGACGGTGATGTATATGATCTCTTCCTTGGACTTGCGGATAGAGACATTGCCGTCGAGCACCCCTCTTGCAGCTTCGAAGGTTGTCTTGCCATAACGTCGCCGCAGGTCAAATCGCTTGACGATGTTGTCCTTGACTGTTCGACTGTGGAGTATACCCAGCCACATATCAGCCGGAGACTTAAGGCCGAGAAAGCCGCCCGCCATGGAGCCGAGTCCCAGGGGGAGACCGGCTGCCAGACCGGCGCCGACCGACTGCCCCTCCTGGAGGGGTGGAAGCAGGCTTGTGGTCGACGCGTACATGGGAGTCATGTAAAGGCTCACACCGGCAGAGACGAAGGCGGTCGTCACAGTAACCGCCAGAATCAGCATCTTACGTCTTACGACTACAAGCCAGTAGTCCCTGATGCCAGGCCCCCTCTCCACGGCGATACTATTGTCACGTTGCATGATAAAGGTTCCCGGCGGAGACTCCGAAGAGCAAGAGCACCCTGCCGCCATCATCGGAGCCTGCAATATCGATACAGGTCGGCTTGAGGGGAATCACCTTGTCGCCTGCGCTCAAGGAAGTGGTGCTTGGAGAAAGGCGACTACCTTCCATATCCGCTAAAAGGCCACAAGAAGGACCCCGGCGGTGACGGCCACCTGGTAGAGTATCTGCGTTATGTCCTTGAATTCCTTAAGCCAGGCCACACGCTCCAGTTTCTCCGGCACAACGATGGTGTCGCCCGGGTCCAGCGGTGACGCCATGAGGCCGCCGCTCACCCAGCGCTTGTTGTACCTGTCCCATCGAATAGCGAGCAAGCCGCCCGATGAAGTCCTCTGACTTACGGCCTCGCCGTTTACCTTGAGTACGTAGATCGCATCTTCATCGGCGAGATCGGTCAATCCTCCCGACATATCGAGGTAGGAAGCCACGGTCGCACCGGGCTGGTAGACATAGGCGTTCTGATTGTACACCGAACCGATGACCTGGACGTGAACGGGCCTCTCCGGAATAAACAGCCTGTCACCCTCTTCCATGGGTATATCGAAGCGCGAGCCCTTGAACTTATCGAGACTCTTGAGCTCTATGACGACCCTCCCCTGGGCCTTGACGGCACGCAGCTTTGCTATGAGGGCCTTACGCTGCTTGGCGGCCGCCTCCTGCTGTGCGGCCTCATCCGGCGTAAGGGCCGCCTCTATCGTATGCGCCGAACGGCTCACTATCTCCTGTTCGAGCCTGTCTATCGCTTCGTCGAGACGGCGTTGCTGGAGCTCCCTCACCGACTCTCTCGTGAAGACCGCGCCCATCAGATAGGCCTTATCCGTAAACCCGCCGGCACGCTCTATGAGCGACGACAGGGTCTCGCCCTTTTCTATGGTATATCTGCCCGGGAATCTGACCTCCCCCTCGATGGTGACGGTCCTGTAGAGCCCCCACTCCGGCACGGCCCTGACAAAAAGGTAGTCGTCGGGCTGGAGGTGGATGTCATACCCTGGAAGACGGGCGAGCGCCTTTGCAGGGTAGACGACAATCTTCTCCACTTCGGGACCCGACGGCGTAGGCGATACTCTCGTCAGTTCGGCCTCTTCTGCGTAAGCGTATTTCTTGAGACCGCCGGCAAGGTTGAGGAGGTCGGAGAGCCGCATGTCGGGGCGGAACTCGAACTCTCCGGGCCTGCCCACCGCCCCCGCTACACGGACCATCTCCTTATCGATGAAATTCCATTTACTGTATATGGTTACGGTGTCGTAGGGGCGCAGCTCCACGTTGTCCTTCTCCGAATGCTCGTGGAGCAGCTTCCCGAGGTCCACCGAAACGTATACGCTGTGAAAGTCCGGGGGCACTCGCCTTTCGATGAGTGCGAAGTCGTAATAGGTGTCCGGCAGAAGGAGCGAGCCGCCTTTGAGCAGTTCGCCGAGCCGCATCCCCTCCTTCCATTCGTACATGCCCGGTCTGGAGACGTTGCCTTCGATCCGGACGTAGTTGGTGACTTCCTGGAATATGGAAAAGATCCTGACTATGTCGCCGTCCCTGATGACGATATCGTTGGCCGGCGCGAGATCCTTGAGGTTGACGTCAACGATGACCTTCGACTCGTTTGCATGGACCCTTTCGACCTGCACCCTCCCGAGATAACCCATCGGTCCCACGCCGCCGGCCATCTCGATGAGATCGGTAAGCTTCACCTTGCCCTTGAGTTCATAGATCGCCGGTCTCAACACATTACCGGTGACGGCCGCAAGCGGCCCAACGGTGGGCACGAAGACGACGTCGCCGGACATCAATCGAAGATCGTCGTCCTTGTCGCCTCTGAGTATGAAGTCGTAAAGGTCCAGGACGGCGACGGTCTTTCCGCCTCGGCGCAGTTCTACGGCACGCATCGAGCCGGTCTTGCCAGGACCTCCGGCTGCGAAGAGGGCGTTAACGAGCGTAGAAAAAGATGAGAGCCTGTAGCTTCCCGGCCTCCTAACCTGCCCAACCACGAAGACACTTATGGAGCGCAGGCTCCCCATACCGACGCTCACCTTGACTTCAGAGGGCTTGAAATAACGACTGAAGGTCTGAAGGAGCAACTGCTTTGCCTCGCCGAAGGTGAGTCCGGCCAGATGAAGCACCCCTATATACGGCAGGGATATCTTGCCCTCCCTGTCGATTACCGGAGCATAGTCGACGTTCACCTTGCCCCAGAGGCTTATCGACAGCTCATCGCCCGGCCCGAGCAGGTAGTCGGGTCCCACGGGCAGGACCTCGGTATCGGGAGCGAAAGCGGCGGCGGCGCTGAAGAGGTCATAGCCGAACTGCCTTACGGCATCCGTACCTTCCCGGCTTGCCACGTATGCCTCGAAGGTGGAGACCTGCCGCGGCGCCTGGACAAGGGACCTTTCGCCCGCCGGTTTTCCATCCGACAGAGAGTCCTCTTTGACGGTCTCCCTCTCGGCCCCGGGCTTTCCAACACCGGAAAGCCCCCCTTTTTCGAGGAGACTCCTGTCAATGGCCTTGAGCTGCGAGGGAGAGAGAGCCGTAGCCTCGCCGCCCTGCAGGAGTCCGGCCGCCGGTAAAGGTACCGATCCCCCGGACTCCCCGGCTGCCTGGGCGGCCGGGAGGACGTTGAAAAGCAGCAACCATATAAATGCGGTTGCAGCCGCAAACCTTCTCAGTGTTTTCAATGCGATAGGTTCATGTTTTTGTAGGTGACGGGCAATTGACATGGAAAGTCGAGATGAAAAAACTCCACCCTGGATGCCGAGACTGGAGTAACAAAGAGTATGTTTTTCGCAAGCAACCGCCGTCAATATTATAACAACACTTTTGCCTTGTCAAACAAAAAAGATTTCAATGCCTACAGGAAAGGGTCGAAGCTGCAATGGAAGAGTTCCAACAGAAGGGTCCAGAGGTCTTTTACTACTGTAGAATTCAATGCCTTACAACGGGGGAAGAGAGGAAAAAGAGGGATGAGGAGGGGATTGGGAAATCACCCCCTCCTCCGCAAGGGCCGGCACCGGAGCAACGCCATGACCATCAGTGACGAGCCAAAGAGCACAATAGCAGAAGGCTCTGGCACATTTGAGGGGCTATTGGAGACGGGGGTGAGCATGAAGGCGTGTTGCCGGGAGTTAACCTTACCCGTACCAACGATGTATCCCACGTCGTTGATGGCGAACGCGCTCTGAAGCACCCACCCCGACCCCTGAGGGATGAGGCTGTTGAGGTCGTAAAGGACGCCGTTCCTGTAGAGGAAGGCCCTGCTCCAGCCCTGCGACGAATTGGAACGACCGACTACATGCCCGAAGGAGTTAACGCCGTAGGCCTCGCTCCACGAGCCGCCCTGGAGTATGCCGAGACCCGTCATAACCGAACCGTCGTAGAAGAAGGCCATCCTCCCGGCCTGGGAGTCGGACCACCCCACAATCTGACCGCTGTCGTTGATATCGAGCGCCACGCTGGAGGTCCCTCCAGGCAGGGTTCCAACGGCTTTCATCACGCCGCCCTCGTAGAGGAACGCGCTCTGTACGCCGCCCTTCTCAGACACGCCGACCACCTGCCCAAGATTGTTGATGGCCTTTGCACTCACCCATGTACCGCCGTCAAGGGAGCCGAGGTCGGACATCACGCCGCCGCTGTAGATGAAACCGCGGGTTCCGAGCGATGACGACGAGTAACCTACGATCTCTCCGGCGTCGTTGATATCAAATGCGACGCTGCTGGAGCCGCCCGGCAGCGTCCCCAGAGGCGTCACGACACCGCCGCTGTAGAGGTACCCCATCTTGGCGCCCGACGAATCCCCCGATGTGCCCGCCACCTGACCACTGGAGTTCACCGCTCGTGCCTGGCTCCATGAGTGGCCGGACAAGGGACCGAAGACCTTGAAGCTCCCGCCGGAGTAGATGAACGAAGAGGAGATGCCCGAAGAGGAAAGAAAACCTGCCACCGTGCCCCCGTTGTTGATGTCCATGCCATGGCTCGATATGTTGGGCGTGTAGGCACCGAGATCGACGACCTGGTATGAGATGGCCGACGCCGGAGAGCCTGCCCCAAGAAGAATCCAGAAGAATACCGAGAGGAAGAGTACCGACCTTACGGTAGAAAGGATTTTGAAAAGCATGACCTCACCCCTGCAGACGGAATAACGTTGGTTTCTTAAAAATGACAGCGTGTTTCCTCACACAATCATAATACATGCAATAAGCATACCAACGACGACAACGACGACGATCTCGTGGCTAAGTATGTATTTTTCATACAATCTTTCAGCGAAGGTCAAAATGACATACGATAGCAAGGCTGTTGAGTGTGTAAAATTATTTTACAACAGAAATTTGCCACAGCAACAGCAAATACTTTTATATACAAACAATTAACGCCGACAAGGCGCCGCAGGTCTATGTAAAATTATTTTACAGAAAATGCGTGACAGGCATTCCAACTTTTCAGGATCCGACAAAAAGCGCAAAAAACTCCCTCCTAACGGAAGACCATCGCCGTCAAAGGCTGATGGCCTGCAGCCGCAAAAGAAAATCGTGGACTTTTCGGAGAAACAACGGAGGGGTGCGCTTGGGAGCAGGAGAGATAAAGCGAGACAGGGAAATGTCAGAACTCGAGGCTCAAGGCGGCCCTGTAGAAGTGCTCGGCGCCCTCGACGCTCGTAAGGGGATCGTCGTCGTCGGTCAGCGACCAGCCGATCTCGAACCGCCCGTAGCCGTCCAGGTAGTAGACGAGGTCCGCGCCCACAGAGCGTGTCTTGCCGAGGGGGCCGCCGTGGAGACGCGACTCCTTCCGGTCGGCCTCAACGCCGACGGTCACTGTGTCGAAGCTGTACTGAATCCGCGCGAAGAGGTCGCGTGAGTCGCCGCCCATGTAGTGACCTATGACCCTATTCCTGTACCTGTAACCCGGATAGTAGACGCCGTGGGCATACCACGCCGGTCCGTAGCGGGCGTTTCTGGCCGTATTGGCCCACTCCACCCGGAGATCGAGCCTGTCGACCCGGAACGGCCCGTCCACGAAGACGCCGCAGATGTTTGCCCTGCCGGTGGGGGTCTTGGTCTTGCCCGACGAGTCCTCGGCGCCCCACTCGGTGTAAAGCTTGACGCCGTGGAAGGGAAGATAGGGGCTATCGCCGGCGAAGACGAGGGCGAGGTCGAGCGAGGCGAGCTGGTTGCCGTTTATGGGCGAGTTGGAGTGCTCGGCGCTGTCCGAGGCGTAGAGTATCTTGAGCCAGTCCGAGGCGGAGAGGGCGGCCCTCCCCTCTCCGCCGAACATGATGACGCGCGACAGCCCCACCTGCAGCCACGGCAGGGGTTTCGCGTCGAGGCGCATGCCCATGAGCCTGGGCCGCGCCACGGGACGATCCTTTCCAAGCTCCGTCAGAAACCAGGTGGGTTTTATCGGGCCGAGATGGCGGAAGAAGGAGGGGAGGAGCACGGGGTGCGTCGTGGAGACGCGCACCATGTCGAAGGGCTCGGCGTTGTTGCTCAGTAGCAGCGCGCCCTGCCGCGACGCCCCCCACCACATGGCGTCGCGGCCCGCCTCGATCTCGAAGGGCCCCAGGGCGAGTGTGGCGTAGCCGAGCACCAGCTTTCCGCGCGAGAGGTCCTCGCCGGCGCGGTACTCGGGGTTCATGTAATAGGAGACGGCGCCGAGTAGCCGGCCGCGCATGGCAAGGCCCGTCCTCACGTTGGACCCCCTGCCGAGTTCGTCGCCGTAGCTGTTCCTCTCCTCGTAGAGAGGGTCCCTACGGGAGTAGGAGTACGCGGCGTAGAGCCTGTCGACGGGCTTCAGGTACGAGCTTGCGTGGTCGCCTTCGAGTTCTTCGGCGAACTCCCTTTCAAGCCTCGCAAGCACAGCCGACACCACTCCTCCCCTGGCCGATGGAGGAAGGCCGTCGTAGGCCCTGAGGGCCTCCCTCACGAGCCTTGCGCCCTCGCTGCGCGAGAATGGACGGGTCGAGAGCATGGCGCTCTTCACAAGCCCCCTCACCTCCAGGCGCTCCAGGTCCCTGTAGACAGGGCTTGACAGGGGGATATTGGTAGACGCCCCGGCGCTACAGGGCTGTGGAGACAGTACCGCCGCGAGGGCTATGAGCGCGGCAAGAAACGCCGGGAGCGCAGTGTAAGAAGGGTCGTTGACCGTCATATCTCGAGGAATCAGGCCGCCAGCAGGGAGAGCGGATACGCCGTCGCGGCTCAGAGGGCGATATTATACCAGCCCTCCACCTTTGTCAACATCTGAGGGCTCCCTGATGCCCCCTCACTCTGCCGGGGCGTAGCGGGGGCCGCCTGGGCGCAAAGGCGTAACAACCCCGCCTGGCGCGCCCAGGCGGTCCCCGCTACGCCACTCAACAGACGACGACTCAGGGCCGGGCGCCCCCTTGGCGGGCTTTCCATAGAAGGACCATGGACCCGCGTCCCCCCGCGCTCATTCCCATGTTATTCGGGTCTTCGGCGGCACCTGGGGAGGTTCGGCCCGCGCCAGGCGGGATCTTTTACGCCTTTGCGGCCCGAACCTCCCCCGGTGCCGCCCCCCCAAGGCGGCGAACGCCTCAAGCCTCCGCTGTAATTATTTACCCTGGGGGAAACGGGGGCCTATGACCCTTTTACAAAAAAGTTCCCTTAAATCAGAGCTTCCTAAATAAAGCTTGACCGGGGCCGTGAGTCGGTGTTAAAAATGCAGGATCAACAACCTGCTCCACGGCCAGGGCGGCACGCCATGGCCGATGGGCGGGTCGTGTATATCGAGGAGGGTTCATGGCTGAGAAGGTCATAGGCGTTATCGGCGGCAGCGGTCTCTACGAGATGGAAGGGCTCACCGCCATAGAGTCGGTGAAGGTCGAAACCCCCTTCGGCGACCCTTCCGACGAGTTCGTCACCGGAAGGCTCGGCGACGCAAGGCTCGTCTTCCTTCCCCGGCACGGCCGGGGTCACCGGCTGCTGCCATCGGAGATAAACTACCGCGCCAACATATACGCCATGAAAAAGCTCGGCGTCCAGTGGATAATCTCCATCTCGGCCGTGGGCAGCATGAAGGAGGAGATAGAGCCCGGCCACATCGTCATCGTCGATCAGTTCTTCGACAGGACCATGGGCCGCGCATCGAGCTTCTTCGGCGACGGCGTGGTGGGGCACGTCGAGTTCGCCGACCCCGTCTGCCCCGACCTGAGCGACAGGCTCTACGAGGCGGCGGCCGCCGCCGGCGCCACGGTCCACAAGGGCGGGACCTACATCTGCATCGAGGGCCCACAGTTCTCCACGAAGGCGGAATCGCGCATCTACAGGTCCTGGGGCGTGGAGGTCATAGGCATGACCAACATCCCCGAGGCCAAGCTCGCCCGCGAGGCCGAGATATGCTACGCCACGGTGGCGCTCTCCACCGACTACGACTGCTGGCACGAGACCGAGGAGTCGGTGACCGTGGAGATGATACTGGAGACCCTGAGAAAGAACGTCGCCACCGCCAAGGAGATCATAAAAAGGGCCGTGCCGTCCATATCGCCCCGGCGCGGATGCCGGTGCCCCGAGGCGGCGAGATTCGCCGTCGTGACGGCGCCCGAGGCGGTGCCGCCGGAGACGGCCGCGAGGCTGGAGCCGATAATAGGCAAGTACGTCCGGAAGAGCTCCGGCTGACCCTCTTGCCCGGCCCCTTCAAAGACTTTCAACCCGGGCTCAAGAGCCCCGCCTCCCGGCACGGTCCGTGGAGCCGGGGGACTCGAAGAGCGAATCGAGAATTCCGGAGGCGACCGCGGGCAACGCCCCTTCAAACAGGGCGCCACGTGGCGACCGGCCGGAACTTCCAGAAAACCCAATCAAAGACGGAGGCCGTCTAAAAGTGAGCATTCTCGTTGTAGGTTCCGTAGCGTTCGATTCCGTGCAGACGCCCTTCGGCAAGGCCGACGACGTCCTGGGCGGCTCGGCCACCTACTTCTCCACCTCGGCAAGCTACTTCTCCGAGGTGAGCCTCGTGGCCGTGGTGGGCACCGACTTCCCCGACGAGCACGTAGAAGCCCTGACGCGGCGGGGCGTGAACACCGACGGTCTCGCCAGGGTCGAGGGCAGGACCTTCCGCTGGAAGGGCCGCTACGAATACGACCTCAACCAGGCCCACACGCTCGACACGCAGCTCAACGTCTTCAGCGACTTCGACCCCGTGCTGCCCGAGCACTACCGCCGCATCCCCTACGTCTTCCTGGCCAACATCGACCCCGAGCTCCAGCTCCGCGTCCTCGACCAGGTGAGCTCACCGAGGCTCATCGCCTGCGACACCATGAACTTCTGGATAGAGGGCAAGCCCCGCGCGCTGAGAGAGCTCCTTCGCCGCGTGGACCTCTTCGTCATAAACGAGAGCGAGGCGAGGGAGCTCGCCTCGGAGGCGAGCCTCGTCAAGGCGGCCAGGGCCATACTGGATATGGGGCCCTCCACGCTCGTCATAAAGCGCGGCGAGTACGGCGCTCTCATGTTCAACGGCGGGTCGGTATTCTCGGCGCCGGCCTATCCGCTCGAGGATATATACGATCCCACCGGCGCAGGCGACAGCTTCGCAGGAGGGCTCATGGGCAACATCGCACGGACCGGCGACCTCAGCGAATCGGGCATCCGCAAGTCCATCATCTACGGCTCGGTCATGGCGTCCTTCAACGTCGAGTCCTTCAGCCTCGAGCGCCTCGGCTCGCTCACCGACTCGGACATAGACGAGCGCTTCCGTGAATTTAAGCGGTTGACCCATTTTGAAGACATATGATATAGTTCCCCGGACGGGCGAACCTCCGATGGCTAAGCGCACGGCTTACGAGCATTGCTCCACCCGGGTCCTGTGGCTCGTGCTCACGGCGGTCCTTGTGACGGCCTGCGGTCCCTCGCTTGCGCAGCGTAAAAAGGAGGCCGATATCCACTACAGGATGGGTATCGTCCACCTCAGCGAACGCCATCACATAGAGGCGCTCAAGGAGCTTACCCGCGCCGTTGAATCCTACCCGGACGATCCCTCTTATCACAACGCCCTCGGCCTCGCCTACTTCGCACTCGACATGGACGACAAGGCGGAAGAGCAGTACCGGGAGGCCATCAGGCTCGACCCCGGACTCTCGGAGGCCCACGTGAACCTCGGCGCGCTGCTGCTCAAGCGCGGCGCCTGGGACGAGGCCATCGCCCACTCGGAGGCGGCCCTTGAGAACGTATTCTATCCCACGCCCGAGCTGGCCCACAACAACATGGGCTGGGCCCTCTACAGCAAGGGCGAGTACAGGGCGGCGGAGGCGAGCTTCAAGAAGGCCCTCATCGCCAACCCCGACTACGCCATGGCATACAACAACCTCGGCATGACCTACGACAGGCTCGGGGAGAGCGACAAGGCCGTCGAGGCCTTCAGCACCGCCGTCGCCAAGGCGCCCGGCTTCGTAGAGGCCCGCTTCAACCTCGCCAAGACCCTGGCCGAGAGCGGAGACAGGGAAGGGGCGATCGCGGCCTTCGAAAAAGTGATGGAGATCGCGCCTGAGAGCGACAAGGCGCGGCTTGCGGCCCAGTACCTGAAACTCCTGAAATAAAAAAGGCGGACAGCTTGATCGAGGCCCTTGGAGAATACCTGAAGCGCGAGCGCGAGCTGCGCGGCGTGTCGCTGGAAGAGATCGCCGAGGCTTCCAAGATATCGGCGCGGCTTCTCGAGTCGCTGGAGGCCGACGACTACGACTCCCTGCCGGCCCCCATCTTCGTAAAGGGGTTCATAAGGTCCTACTGCAGGCATCTCGGTCTCGACGAAACCGAGGCCATGCTCATGTACGAAGACTACCTCTCCAGGCTCTCGGCCCACGAGGAGAGGAAGAGCGCGAGCGCCGGGAAGGCGGCCGAAGGCCCCAGGCCGGGCAGGCCGGCGCTCATCGCGGTGCTCGCGGCCGCCGCGGTCGCGGCCCTGCTGCTCATCTACCTGCTCGGCTCCGGTCCCGAACCCACGGAGCCGGTCACAGCCGAAAGGCCCTCCCCCGAGTCGGCGCGGCCCGCCGCGGAGCCCGCGGAAGAGGAGGAGGTCGGCGTGGCCGGGGAGGCCGTCGAGCCGCAAGCCCCGCCGCAGGAAGAGACCGAGCCGCCGGCCGCCGAGGAGGCCGCCGCGGAGCCCGGCGGCCTGGAGGCCGAAGCCCCGCCTCCAGAAGCCCGGAGCGCCGCGCCGGAGGCCGGGACCGACGGCGGACACACCCTCGTCGTCAACGCAAGCGGTCCCGTCTGGCTCAAGATATTCATAGACGACGGCGAGCCCTTCGAAGCCCTCTTGCGCCCCGGCGAGCGCATCGTGCGCAAGGCGTCCAAGGGCTTCTACCTCGTCATCGGCAACGCCGGCGGCGTGGAGCTCTCCTTCGACGGCGAGCCCCTCGGCCCCCTCGGAAAGGAGGGGCAGGTCGTGAGACTGAGGCTGCCGGCCGAGACCCCCGGCGAAGACGCCGGGAACGATTCGCAGCGGCGGGAAGACTCCCATCCCTAGCCGCAGGAGACCACCTAAGGAAGCTCTGATTAATTACCCTGGGGGAAACTTTCTGTAGAAAGTTTCCCCCAGACCCCCTTCAAAGACTTTTAATTCCCTGCGGTTCATCCCGATTTTGCTTGCAAAATCGGGATGAACCGCAG
>DRME01000093.1 GCA_011375175.1 Deltaproteobacteria bacterium
AAAGGTTCCCTCAGACTCCCTCCAAAAACTTTTAATGCGAGTTGGTTTCCCCCTGTTTTGCCAGGCAAAACAGGGGGAAACCAACTCGTATTGAAAGTCTTTGAAGGGGGTCTGGGGGAAACTTTCTACAGAAAGTTTCCCCCAGCGTCCTTCATGGTGCTCTCAGCGAAGGGGGACCGTGGTGACGGGGAAAAGGATGGAAGGAAGGAAAAGGCGGGTTCTGGGGCGCGGGCTCGGGGCGCTCATAGGCGAGAAGGCCGCTTCGGGGCGGCGGGAGAAGTTCGTCTACTGCGCGCCGTCCGAGATACGGACGAACAGGTTCCAGCCGCGCCGCATATTCGACGAGGCGGCCCTTTCCGAGCTCGTCGACTCGATCAGGGAAAAGGGTGTCATCGAGCCGCTCGTGGCCCGGCGCGGCGCCGACGGCATAGAGCTCATAGCGGGGGAGAGGCGGCTTCGGGCGGCCACGCTCGCCGGCTTGAAGGAGGTGCCGGTCGTGATGGTCGAGGCCACCGACCGCGAGAGCCTCGAGCTCGCCGTCATAGAGAACATCCAGCGCGAGGATCTCAACCCCATCGAAGAGGCCGAGGCCTACAGCAGGCTCATGGACTTCGGTCTCTCGCAGGAGGAGGTGGCCGCCAAGGTCGGCAAGGAGCGGGCCACGGTGGCCAACTACCTGAGGCTTCTGAAACTGCCGCCCGAGGTGAAGGACGAGCTCGGCCGGGGGACTATCTCCATGGGCCATGCCCGCGCCATCGTCTCGCTACCAACGGCCGCGGCCCAGCGCGAGCTCTGCAGGCGGGTCATAAGCCGCGGACTTTCGGTGCGCGAGACCGAGCGGCTCGCAAAGGCGGCCCTCGGGGGCGGGCGGAAGAAGGCGGCCGGCGCAGGGCCCCAGGAGACGGACCGCCAGCTCCGCTTCGTAGAGGACGAGCTCAGGGCGCTCTTCGGCACGAAGGTCTCGATAAGGGAGAACAACGGCAAGGGCAGGGTCGAGTTCGCCTTCTACTCGGCCCAGGAGCGGGAGCGGCTGCTCGAGCTTCTGAGGTCGGCCGCGGGGAGGTGACACGAAAAACAGGACTCTATAGCTCCTGTTTATACCGGGCCATAGGAGGTAGGGATGTTCGCCAAGGACGAGAAGAGGAAGAACGACACGGGCATCATCGGCTTCATCGGCAAGGGCATGAGTGTGGAGGGGACGCTGAGCTTCGAGGGCACGGCCAGGGTGGACGGCAACGTCAAGGGGCAGATAAGGGCCGACGGCACCCTCATAGTGGGCGACGGCGCGCTCATCGAGGCCCAGGTGAAGGTGGAGACGGCGGTGGTCACCGGCGAGATAAGGGGGACGCTGCAGGCCACGAAGCGGGTGGAGCTCCAGCGTCCCGGCAAGGTCATAGGCGACATCGTCGCCCCGACGCTAATAATCGGCGAAGGGGTCATATTCGAGGGCAACTGCACGATGTCGGGCGGGAAGGAACGGGTGCTCGAGGCCCAGGTGGTGGCCGTCGAGGAACACGGCCCGTAAGCGGCCGGAGCAGCAGCATGCGAGGTGGAAGATGTGCGGCATAGTGGCATACACGGGGCCGAGGGACGCGGCCCCGGTCCTCATCGAGGGTCTCCGCAAGCTCGAGTACCGCGGTTACGACTCGTCGGGGCTGGCCGTGGTCAACGACGGCTCCATAACCGTCCTGCGAAGCGTGGGCAAGCTGCGCGAGCTCGAGCGCCGCTGCGCCGCAAACCCCGTGCCGGGGCGGCTCGGCATAGGGCACACGCGCTGGGCCACCCACGGCCGCCCGAGCGAGGAGAACGCCCATCCCCACAGGGAAGGGTCCATCGCCGTGGTCCACAACGGCATCATAGAGAACTACCTCCCGCTGCGAAGCGAGCTTGCGAGCGAGGGGGCGGTCTTCAAGTCCGAGACCGACACCGAGATACTGGCCCACCTCATAAACCGCGAGATCAAGCGGGGCCTGGGGCTCGAAGAGGCCGTGCGCGCGGCGCTCAAGTACGTGAAGGGCACCTATGCGATGGCGGCGGTGAGCAGCGCCGAGCCCGACAAGATAGTGGGCGCGAGGCTCGAGTGCCCGCTCATCGTCGGGCTCGGCGAGGGCGAGACCCTCTTCTCTTCCGACATACCGGCCATCCTGGACATTACGAGACGGGCCGTCTTCCTCGACGACGGCGAGGTCTGCACCATAACGAGCGAGTCCGTGAAGATAACGGACCTCGACGGCGTGGAGGTGCGAAAGACGCCGAAGCACATCGACTGGAGCCCGGTGATGGCCGAAAAGGGCGGCTACCGCCACTTCATGCTCAAGGAGATATTCGAGCAGCCCAGGGCCGTGACCGACACCTTCCGCTCGCAGGTCCTCGAAGAGGAGAGCGACATCTTCTTCGCCGACTTCCCCATGGACGTAAAGGAGATGGACAAGATTTACATCGTCGCCTGCGGCACGTCGTGGCACGCGGCGCTGGTGGGGAAGTTCCTCATCGAGGAGCTCTGCCGGGTGCCTGTGGAGGTGGACCTGGGCAGCGAGTTCCGCTACCGCGACCCCCTGGTCGACGAACGCTCGCTGGTCGTGGCCGTCTCCCAGTCGGGCGAGACGGCCGACACGCTTGCGGCGCTGCGCGAGGCCAAGCGCAAGGGAGGGCGCACCATGGCGATCTGCAACGTCATGGAGAGCAGCATCACGCGCGAGGCCCTGTGGTCGCTCATGACCCATGCGGGGCCCGAGATAGGGGTGGCCTCCACCAAGGCGTTCACGACCCAGCTCGTGGCGCTCTACATGCTGGCCGTCTTCCTCGGCCGCCGCAACGGCCGCGTGCCCGACCCGGCGGCCTCGCTGCTCATAAAGGAGCTCGTCGAGCTGCCCAAGAAGATGGAAAGGGCGCTCGACGGCGCCTCCCACATAGAGGCCGTGGCGAAGAAGTACTTCCACCTGCGCGACTTCCTCTACCTGGGCAGGGGCATAAACTATCCCGTCGCCCTCGAGGGGGCGCTCAAGCTCAAGGAGATATCCTACATCCACGCCGAAGGCTATGCGGCGGGCGAGATGAAGCACGGTCCCATAGCGCTCATAGACGAGGACGTGCCGGTCGTGGTGCTCGCGCCGGCCGACTCCACCTACGGCAAGATACTGGCCAACATGGAGGAGGTGCTCGCCCGGGGCGGCCAGGTCATAGCGGTGGTGAGCGAGGGGGACCGCCAGGCGGCGCAGATGACCGAAGACGTCATAACGGTGCCGGTCACGTCACACCACTTAACGCCCGTGCTCATGAGCGTGCCGCTTCAGCTCCTGGCCTACTACGTGGCCGTGCTCAAGGGCACGGACGTGGACCAGCCGCGAAACCTGGCAAAGAGCGTAACCGTCGAGTAGCGCGACGGCGCTCCTGCGAAGAGGGGTTTATTTTCTCATGCTCTCCATACTCGTGTTCATGGCGTTCGCCTACATCGTCGGCTCCATACCGAGCGGCGTCGTGGTGGCGCGCCTTCTGGGCGCCCCCGACCCGCGCGAGGTCGGCAGCGGCAACATCGGCGCCACCAACGTCTCGCGGGCGGCGGGAAAGGGGGCGGGCCTTGCGACCCTTGCGGCCGACCTGTCCAAGGGGGCGCTCCCGACCTGTATCGCCATGCACGCCACGGGGGGCCGGCCCCTGGCCGTGACGCTCACCGGCCTTGCGGCCATGGCGGGCCACCTCTACCCCCTCTTTCTCCGCTTCAAGGGGGGCAAGGGGGTGGCCACGGCGGCGGGCGTGGTGGCCGTCATCTCGCCGTCGGTGCTGCTCTTCGACGTGGCGGTATTCGTCGTCGTCGCGGCCCTCACCCGCTACGTCTCGCTCGCCTCTCTGGCCGCAGCCGCGGCGCTGCCGGGCTTTTTCCTCGTCACGGCGGGCAAGCTCCCCTACGTGCCCTTCGGCGTCGCAGCGGCAGCGGCCGTGGCGGCGAGGCACTCGGCCAACATCAAGAGACTGCTCGAAGGCAGGGAAAACAGGCTTTAACCCGCCCGCCCCGCGCAAGCGGCGCGCAGCCCGCAAAGGAGCCGGTCCTTCTTCCCCGCCGGGGCGGAAGGTGTCCGATTATACGGCGCCCCCGGCCCGGAAGCGCCAGGGGGGATAGTCACGCCCTTGCGCCCGGGCCGGGGGCGCCTCCCGGTACCGCCGGGGTCGCCACGGACGCAAGGCCGCGCGCGGTCCGCTACAGCTTCTTGAGCCGCCTCTTCTTCGAGCGCAGGTGCCTGGGGAGCCTGCGGGACGGTCCTTTCTTGCGGGTGGAAGGGCCTTTTTCGAGGTCGCCGTCATCGTCGTCGCCGGGCTCAAGGCCCTCGGACCCCCCGTAGAGGGCCTCTTCGAGGAGGGCGTGGAACTCGCCGGAGCCGAGCACCACCGAGCCGGCCGAGCGGGCGCTGCGGGCCACCTCCCTGTCGGAGCTGACCACGGTGAGCGAGGCCCCGGCGGCGCGGGCCATCTCGGCTATGACCTCGTCGGCCTCTTCGCCGCCCCTTGAGAAGAGGACCTCTATGCCGGAGTCCATCCGCCGCGAACGCGAAAGACCGCCGGCGCGGCCGGCGTCGAAGACGACGGTGATGCGCAGGCCGGGCCGTTTCCTTCTGTAAAGGGCGAGCCGCTCCACGAGGGCCCTGCGCTCCTCCTCCATGGAAGGACGGCCGGGACCGGCGCGCCCCGTAAGCCCGAGCGAGGCGCCGATGAGGTTGTATCCGTCGATTACGAGGTGGACGGCCATGGAGGCCATATTACCAGAAAAGGGAGGCGAGGCAAAGGGGGGATGGAGCCGGCGGGCGGAATCGAACCGCCGACCAACTGATTACGAATCAGTTGCTCTACCGCTGAGCTACGCCGGCGTCAAAACTCTATGGAAACTCTGATTAATTACGCTGAGGGAACCTTTTTGTAAAAAGGTTCCCTCAGACTCCCTCCAAAAACTTTTTGCTTGCTCTTCGGGCCGCGTTGGTTCTCATGATCGTCCAAGGAAGCGAGGTTCTTCAGCCCAAATTAAAAGTCTTTGAAGGGGGTGTCTTGCCCGCATCAGCTGCCCGAGGGGCGGTCCTTTGGGGGTTCGGGCCGCAAAGGCGTAAGACAACCCCGCCTGGCGCGGGCCGAACCTCCAAGGGACCGCCAAACATCCGAATAACATACGAGGGAGCCGCGGGAGGAAACGTGGGCCTGTGGCCCTTCTACAGAAAGTTTCCCCCGGTGAGTCACAGTTTCCTTGAACGGAGTCTTTCATAATAAGGGAGGGAGGCCGTTTTTGTCAAGAAAATTGCGTAAAGGGACGCGCCGGTCGGCGAAGACTCCGGTCTATCACCTGGCGCTCAGCCGCGCCGCCATCGGAGAAGCCGCCCTCGTGCTCATGCCCGGAGACCCGAAGCGTTCGGTGAAGATAGCCGAGGCCGCGGCCGCGAGGCTGGGCGGCAGGGCCGCGCTGCTGGCCGACAACAGGGAGTACCGCACCTATCTCGTCGAGAGCGCGCAGGGGAAGCTTCTCGTCACCTCCACGGGCATAGGAGGCCCGTCCACGTCCATCGCCGTGGACGAGCTCGCACAGCTCGGCGTGCGCACCTTCATCCGCGTGGGCACCGCCGGCGCCATCTCCAGGGAGCTCAGGATCGGAGACGTCGTCGTCACGACGGGCTCTGTGCGGCTCGACGGCGCGTCGACCCACTACGCGCCCATCGAGTACCCGGCGGTAGCGGACCACGAGGTGGTTACGGCCCTCATCGAAGGGGCCGAGGACGCAGGGGCGCGCGCTCACAGGGGCATTACGGCGTCGTCGGACACCTTCTACCCCGGCGAGGAGAGGACCGACTCCTTTACGGGCTACGTGCTGCGCCGCTTCCAGGGAGCCACCGAAGAGCTGCGCCGTCTCCGGGTGCTCAACTACGAGATGGAATCGGCCACGGTGCTCACCCTCACCGCGGCCATGGGGCTTCGGGGCGGGTGCGTCACGGGCGTCATCAACCGGGCAGGCGGTGCGGCCATATCGAAGGCGGCGCTTCGCCGCGGCGAAACGAGCGCCGTGGCCACGGCGGTGAACGCCGCGGCGAGACTGCTCGGCGGCTGCCGGACCTGAAGAAGAGAGTTGCCGGCCATCATCAACCGGCGCCGCCCCCGCCCGGCGGGGCTGGCGCCACTGTCCCCGGGGCGTCCGCGCCGGAGAGGTTTCGGCAGGCCTCGACGATCCTCTCGGAGAGGGCCGTATGGCGGTGTTCCTCCCTCTCCTCCCTGAGGGCAACGGCCAGGGCCTTGCGCGAGGCGACGAGCACGACGAGACGCTTGCCGCGGGTGACGGCCGTGTACAGGAGGCGGCGGCGCAGCATGACGTAGTGGCTTGAGTGGAGGGCCACGACGACGCAGGGGTACTCGCCGCCCTGGGACTTGTGGATCGATAGGGCGTAGGCCGGCTGGAGCTCGTCGAGCTCGCTTGCCCCGTCGAAGTCCACGCGCCGGCCGTAGAAGTCGACCTCCACCGCGCCCTCCTCGGCGTCCACCGAGGTGACGACCCCCATGTCGCCGTTGAAGACCTCCTTGTCGTAGTTGTTGCGGAGCTGGATGACCTTGTCGCCCTCGCGGATGACGAGCGCGCCGCGGCGCATCTCGCGGCGCCGGGGCGAGGGCGGATTGAGCCGGGCGCGCAACAGGGCGTTGAGGTTCTCTATGCCCGCCTCGCCCCTGTTCATGGGGGCGAGGACCTGGATGTGGCGGACCGGGTCGAAGCCGTAGCGGCGCGGCAGCCTCTCGCTGCAAAGCGAGACGACCTCGTCGGCGAGCTCGGCGGCGTCCTCCCTGAATATGCAGAAGAAATCCTTTTCCCGCGCCGGGGCGCCGTGCAGCTCCAGCGCACGGCCGAGGTTTATGTTGCGGGCGTTTGTGCTTATGAGGCTTCCGCGGCTCTGGCGGAATATCTCGGTAAGCCGCGCTACGGGCACGGCACCGGACTCTATCATCTCGGCGAGCGCCGCGCCGGGACCGACCGATGGGAGCTGGTCCACGTCTCCCACGAAGACGAGCCCCGCATGGGACGGCACGGCGGCGACAAGGGCGCTCAGGAGCACGGTGTCGACCATGCTCGTCTCGTCTATTATGACGAGATCGGCCTCCAGGGGGGCGGACGCACAGCGCTTGAAGGCGCCGGTGGCCGGGTCGTAGTCGAGGAGGCGGTGGATGGTGGAGGCCGGCGCGCCGGCGGCCTCGGCGAGCCGCCTGGCGGCCCTGCCCGTCGGGGCCGCCAGGGCCGTCTTCACGTCCTTGGCCCGGGCTATGAGAAGGATGGCCTTCAGTATGGTCGTCTTGCCCGTGCCGGGGCCGCCCGTTATGATGTTCACCTTGCCGGTGAGCACGGCCTCGAGGGCCGAGCGCTGGGCCGGGGCCAGCTCAAGACCCATGCGCTGCTGCGCCCACTCAACGGCCCGGGAGGCGTCCTTTATGGGAAGGAGCGACGGCGCGGCCAGAAGCTCGGCGAGCCTGGCGGCGGCGCTCTGCTCGGCCTCGAAGAGCCGGGTCAGGTAGATGCGCCCGCCGTCGAGCATGATCCGTCCCTCGGCGGCGAGCTCCGCAAAGAGCGCCGCCGCCGCCGAGGCCTCCACCCCGAGGAGCTCGGCCGCGCCGCGGGCCGCCTCGTCTTCGGGCAGGTAGCAGTGACCCGAATCGGCCGCCCGGCTCAGGACACTGAGGATGCCCGCCTTGATGCGGGCCGGAGAGTCGCCCTCCACGCCCAGGGCCCCGGCTATGCGGTCGGCCGTAGCGAACCCCACGCCCCATACCTCGTCGGCGAGCCTGAAGGGGTCGCGGCTTACGCGCTCGACGGCCTCGGCGCCGTAACGCCTGTAGATCCGGGCCGCCAGCGCCGGGCTTACGCCCAGGCCCTGGAGAAAGACCATTATCTTCCTTATCTCCCGCTGCTCGTCCCAGGCCGCCTTTATGCGCTCGAGACGCTTGCGGCCTATGCCCTCCACCTCGACGAGCCGGTCGGGCTCGTTGTCGATGACGTCCATCGTCTCCAGGCCGAAACGCTCGACGATACGCGAGGCCAGGGCCGGACCGACCCCCTTGACCAGACCCGAGCCGAGGTAGCGCTCCATGCCGACAAGTGTGTCGGGCCGCACGAGCTCGCAGGACTCGAAGCGGAACTGGGTGCCGTAGTTCCTGTCGCGCACCCAGGCCCCCCGAAGGCGCACCGTCGAGCCGGGAGGCTCATGGGCCATGTGTCCCACGGCCGTTAAGGCCCGTCCGGCGTCGTCCTTCAGCCGCACGACCGAGAAGCCGTTGTCTTCGTTGCGGAAGGTGTAGCCCTCGATGGTCGCAACGACCGAACTCTCCAGGGCCGACCCGCCGCCCCTGTCACCGCCTGCCGTCATCGCTCAAACTCCCTGAGACCCCGCCGTCTTCTCCCGCGCGTTCTTCGAAGTCCTCTTTTGCAAGGGCCGCGAACCTGTGGGCGCTGCGCACCGGCTCGGGCAGCCGGTAGCGGGTGGTGCAGGAGAGCACCGTCTCCACCGCCGCCTCAAGGCCCAGGCCGAAGCCCGGCGAGACGTATACCGGCCTTACGCCTTCCCTGGTGCGGAGGCAGGCGCCGAGCCTTTCGCCGCCGCCTGTTACGGCCGTCCACGCCCCCCTTGCCGTCCCGGGCTCGTCGCAGCGGCCGCACAGAAGCGACTTGGCGCAGCCCACCGTGGGCACGCCCAGCAGCACCCCCATGTGGGCCGCCACGCCCATGCGTCGCGGATGGAGTATGCCCTGGCCGTCGAATATGACCACATCGGGCGCGCAGGCGACGAGGCCGAAGGCATCGACCAGGGCCGGACCCTCGCGGAATGTGAGAAGCCCCGGCACGTAGGGAAAGAGGGCCGGACGGGCGGCGCACCTGCGCTCCACGAGCTCGAGCGAGGGGAAGGCGTGCACCGTCACGGCGGCGAAGACCATGCCGCCGCTGCGCGAGTAAGCGGCGTCGGCGCCGGCCACGAGCCGGGGGGGACGGGGAAGGGCCCCGCCGACCCTCACAAGGCCGGCGAGCCTTCGCTGGATGGCCGCCGCCTCGGCGGGCGTTACGCGCCAGGGGTGAAGCCGCGCCGCCTTCACCCCCGCTCGTCGGCCGTCACGGTCCAGAGGGCCCTCCACCTCCGCCTCCCCTCGCGGTGGAGGCAGAGCACGGCCGCCTCCGGCCACGGCGCGCCCGCCAGGGCCCCGCCGGCCAGAAAGGCCGCAAGCGCGCCGAGGTGGGGAAGGTGGCCGACGAGCATCACGTCGCAGCCCATACACCCCAGGCGCGCGGCCCACAGCTCCGGGTCGTCGCCGGGCAGCAGCCCGTCGGCCTCCATCACAACCGGCGCGGGCTCCATGCACCGGCCCAGTATGCGCGCCGTCTGGGCGGCCCGCAGCTTCGGACTGTGGTAGATGCGGGCCACGGCCACCCCTCTGTCCGCCAGACGCCGCGCCACCGTGCGGGCCTGACGCCTCCCTTCCTCGCTCAGGGGACGCCCCTGCTCCGCCTCGGCCTCCACGGCCCTGGCATGTCTTGCCAGATACAACTTCACGCCCTCCACCTCCAGCCCGGGCGAATAGCCCCCCTTTGCAGAATTTTACCGCTTAACAGCCCCTTATACAAGCCCCCAACTTGATTTGACCGATCCTTTGGTATAAGCTAAGAAAGCTCTGATTAATGACCCTGAGGGAACCTTTTTGAAAAAGGGTCATAGACCCACGGTTCCCTCAGACTCCCTCCAAAAACTTTTTATTTGCTCTTCGAGCCGCGTTGGTTCTCATGATCATCCAAGGAAACGAGGTTCTTTAGCCCAAGTTAAAAGTCTTTGAAGGGGGTCTGGGGGAAACGTGGGCCTATGGCCCTTCTACAGAAAGTTTCCCCCATGGTAATCAATCAGCGTTTCCCTGCGGTCCCCGTGAGGTTCGGGCCGCAAAGGCGTAAAAAATCCCGCCTGGCGCGGCCCGAACCTCACGGGGACCGCCCCCCAGCATCGGGCGTGGGAATTACACCCCTTCAAAAGACTTTTGACTTGGGCCACGACCTCGCTTCCTCCGGCGGTCACAGGAACCGGCGGGGCTCAAGCACGGCCGCCGTCTTGCCGAAATAGGCCATATGTCCGATACCTATTACAACGAGCGGCTCGCTCTCTACGAGGGGCTCGGCAGCGACGAAAAGGCGGCCGCAGCCGCCGGCCGGCTCTGGGTGCTCGATCCCGACTCTCTGCGCTTCAAGCACGGCGCCACCCTGGGCGAGCTCAAGATACCATACCACCTGGGAAGCAGGGACGAGGCCTGCCTCCAGCAGGCCGTCTTCGGCCTCGCCGCCCTCCTCAAGATGCGCTTCGAGCCCGACTCCGGCCGGCCCCCGGAAGGCGGCTCGGCCTCGGAGATGGAGCCGCCGGCGAAACTTCCTCCCAGGACCTACAGGACCGACATCTTCATAGAAGGCTCGGTGGAGCGCGCCGTCGCCCTCGAGGCCCTCGCCTCGGCCCCCCACGTGGACAGCGCCATTCTCCACAACTGGCTCGCGCCCGACGGACCGGGGCGAAGACTCATCCACTGGACGGCGGCCGTGGTGGAAAAGTCCCTAAGGGACGAAACACGGCACGGCACGGGCGAAGAAACAGCCTACATTACGCTTCTCGCCGGACTCAAGTCCCTGAAAAGACACAAGGACAGGCTCAAAGACTTCCGCATAAAGGGCTTCTCCTACGAGAAGCTCGACCTGGCCGTGGGCCTCACCTGCTTTGCGGCATGGAGGCATGCGCTCGCAAGGCTCTTCGCCCGACTGCGCCGCGACAAGGCGCCGTACCACAGCGACAGGGCCGAGATGCTGCTCACCACCGCCGTCGTGCCAAGGGCCTTCCTCTCCATACCGCCCAACCTCGTCTCCTCGTCGCTCAACCCCTACGCCATAAACGACGAGACGGTCAAGGCCATCGAAGCGTTCGCCCCGGAGACAAAGGATATCAAAGAGTGGCCCGCCGTCGACGAGCTTGCGGCGGGCCTTGCGGAACGCATCATCAGGAAGCCGAGCCTGCGCGCCGTCGTGAAGAACCAGGGCGAGGTGACGAGGCTGCGCGCTCTCGTCCGCCGATACCTATTCGACCACGACGTGCCGGGCCTTGAGGTCCACGAAAGACTCTACGAGATCTACGGCGACGACCGCCACATAAGAAACCTGCTGGCCGACGACGACCTCTACGAAGGCTTCATAGACGCCCTCGAGGGCCTGAAGCCCCACTTCGCCAAGGACCGCAGGCGCGTGGCCGGCATAACCGCCCTCGTCGACTCGCTCAGGCGCTTCAAAAAGGGTTTTTTCGGCCGGCTCCTCTCCGGCAAGCAGCAGCAGGCCCTCGACGCCGCCGCCGTCGTGCGGGGCTACCTCGCCTACCGCCTCGACGAGCACGTGGACAGGTACGCCGCGCCCATGAGGCTCTACCTCACGGACCGGCGGGGCGAGTTCGACGAAAAGATGCTCGTCAACGAATACAACCGGGGCCGACTCTACCGCTTCTCCGACGACGACATCGCCGTGCTCAAGACCCTGACCGTCAACATGGAGGGGCAGCTCTTCATCGACCTCAAGGACTTCACCAAGAAGACGCTCAAGGTAAAGGAGATCGCCATGGCCGAGTTCCTGCGCGATCACTTCTACACGCCCATAATCGAGGCGTCGCTTCGCTACGGCGGGCGCGGCGGCCCCGGCTCCGACGAGTCGCAGAGCATACGCCTTACGAACCTCCCCGGTGACGCCGCCATCTTCTCGGGCAGCGTGGCCGGCCTCGTCTCCCTTGCCCAGGACATCCAGAAGATCATCCGCCGCTACAGGGAAAAGCTCCAGAAGAGGCTGCCGCCCGTGGATGAAGAAGAGCTCCTCGACGCGGTCCACAAGCGGTTCGAGGCGAAAAAGGCCGGCATCGACGAGAGGCTGGACGCCGTCGGGAAGATGGGCGACAAGAAAGAGGCCGACAGGGAGCGGGCCCGGCTAAGGAGCGAGATGCGACGGCTCGAAGACGCGTACCGCGACGAGATCGAGGCGGCCATCACCCGCGAGATGGAGGCGGGCCTGTTCATCTCATACGGCGTCAAGGCCGAGACCCTCGTGCTCAAGGCCTCGCGGGAGTTCAAGGAGCCCGTCAAGGTCTCCATAGGCGAGAAGATAAACGAGGCGTGCCGGGGGACGAACCGCAACCCCCACGTGCGGGCCAAGCTCGAGATCCTCATCGAAAAGGAACGCCTCGGCGCAGGCAGCCGGCGGCTCAAATATCCCTTCGACGTCTACATCGACCGGGTGATAAACTTCCGGATGCCGCCGGAGCTCGACTCGAAGATCGAGGACCTCCTCTCGGGCCGGGGCGGCCCCATGGACCTCGGCGCCATGGCGAAGTCCGCGGCGCGGCAGTTCTACTCGGACCTCAAAAGACTCGCCGACGGGGCCTCGCCGTCCTCTCTCGCCCACCTCATGCTCTCCACCGACATATACAACAGGGGCCAGGCCCTGAGCGAGGAGGCCCTGAAGGCCTACATCAACGAGACCAGGGGCACGAAGTTCTTCTTCCGCAAGACGGTCGCCCTTTCGCAGCTCCACGAGGCCATGCGCAACGCCTACTTCTTTCCCTACGACCCCCTCGAACTCTGCTTCGGCATCGAAAGGGTGGAAGGCGTGGAGTTCGTCGAGGGCTTCCTCAAACACGGAGAGGTGACCTTCAAGGGCTTCGAGACCACGGAGCCGACCGTCGTCTACGAGATGCTCGACCGCGAAGGCGACCTCTTCAAGTCCATCATGCTCTACCACTTCAAGGAGTGGTACGATCAGGCCCTGTCGGCCGAAGAGACATCTTCTCAAAAAAATTCCAATCGATTGGCTTGAGGGAGCTTTTGAAATGGGGGCATAGCCCCACAGCGGAAACGGCCCCGGGGGTGCCGGGAGGCGCCAGGCGGGGTTTGTTACGCCTTTGCCTCCCGGCACCCCCGGGGCCGTCACGAATGCAGACCGCCGATGAGAAGGAGACCTTATATCCACTCCTTAATGAAGTTACATTGGCATAATAATTAAGCTCACCTGCCGCTATTCCGTTGACGCTCCATAACGACAGGTGCAGCGCCTTGTTCACTTTTCAGCATAACTCTGACCATGTGCGTCCTTTTAAAAGATCTGCCAATGACACTTCATCTTCTGCATTAAGCTTAGAGATATTGAAGTATTGCTTACTACCAAGCATGCCGCCTGGAGTATCTTTTATAAATTCAGTATCATGCAATGGGCCCAAAAGAAAAACCCGTGTAGGGTATTCTCCAGGGCGCAATGTATTTATTTTCTTTTGCGCTTCAGACAATAAGTCGGCGGTCTTTTCTCTAACGTTTTTCCACAACAGTTTCGCTTTAGATTCACTTTCAACATCTACGACTGCTCTAATTATTGCGATTTTTTCCACCTTCTTTTGACGGTACATGCCGAAATATTTGCAGCGACCATGAGAATAAGCCCCTCCTTCAGCAGGACACATATATACATTTCCAATCAAAACATCATCTGGCAGACCAGCACAATTAATTACATCAAGCCAGTTTTGCCATGAGGGAAGCAAGCCCTCTTCGTCTAAATATGCCCGTAAGTCCTTGATAGCATCTGATACATTCTTGGGCAATGTCGGCAGGTCTATAGCAGAAATGAAATCCTCAAAGGACACCGCCGAAAAGAAAATATTGTTCCGATATTTTTTCTCACATAACCCCTTGATCTTCTCAAATCGTTTTGAAATATCTCCTTCAAAATTTCCGAGGGCAATAAGTATCTTTAGCCCATGAGTTTCCGAATTTAGTGCGTCTAAATGATTTTCTAATTGTTTGTCATAGAACCAGTCGTAGTTTTTGGTTTCAATAAAGACTGTGAAAGCTTTTTGCGTTATGAGTCCATCGGGGACACTGCCAGCCTTTCTCTCTTGCTGGCGAAATTTCACCCCTACATCCTCTGACATATCGTAGCCACACAACCCACTAAGGATTTCCGCCAAAAACTTTGGATTTTCCTCATAAATCATTTTTAGCGCGAGCAAACAATAATTAGTGGTTCTATTCTCTTTTTGCGAGTATCCAGAAAATAGGCTTATTGTTTTCCCCATCTCAGATCCTTTCTATCGAAAACGAACTTATTATTCTACACAAAATCTCCCTTTGCCCTCGTTCCCCAACAAAAACACGCTAAAATTATACATCAACCTCACAAAAAGTCAACGAAGCCCGGCTCTCACCGTCCATGTAACCGGCATCCGAAAAGACTCATCGGGTTCTGGAAGGAAACGGCCCCGTGGGGGGGTGCCGGGAGGCAAAGGCGTAACAAACCCCGCCTGGCGCCTCCCGGCACCCCACGGGGCCGTCACGAATGCAGACCGCCGATGAGAAGGAGAGAGGGAGACCCCTTTCCTCCATCACTTAATCAAACAAACAACACGCGCGAGGTATGAGGCCGAAGGCCGCTTTGCGTGCCTTCGTGATAACAACGCCCATGAAGATTCATCGGTTTTTCTTTGATTACTTTCTTCAAAAAGTCTGAGCTTTCGCTCCAGCTCTCTATGTTTCATGCAACCTGCACCTTGTCAAGAATCACATCTTCCGGCAGGCCCCGAAGGACATCCTCTCTCCGGTCTTCCAAAATCAATACAACAGCCTCACTCAGGCTGTCTTTCGCTTCTTCTACTGTCTCGCCCTGACCATTGGCTCCAGGTATCTCCGGGCATATGGCCCAGTATCCGCCTTCCTGGGCCTCTTCAATAATGGCAGAAAACTCGACTTTCTTTTTTGCTTCCTGTTGTTGCATGGAGAGAAAGAGAGGGCCAATCTTTCGAATTGACAAATTTAAAGTGGAGGAACTTTTTGTCAACGATAAAAATCGACCTTATTTGAGCACATGCGCCATGTAGTTGATTAAGGAAATCGCTTTTAGGCTATTTATCTTTGTGCCGTAATCGAGTGACTCCCCATGAAGTACCATATGTCGATTCAACTCGGTAAAACCAGGGCCTCGTTCTTTTTCAGACGCACCAATAGGCAGACTATGCGCAAGCGGGCTTAGAAGTGCCGCTCGATAGGTGTCTGCCGCAATCTGTTCCACATAGATTGCTGTACGAGGCTTTTTGTTTTGTTTAATAAAGAAGTACTCATTGACGACTTCTTTGCATATCCCATCGGTCTGCGACAGAAAAACAGGTATCGAGAGTTCGTATTCACACCGCCTGTGGGCCGAGAAAGCCGCCTTAATCACCTTTTCGCGCTTTGGAAATCTTCCTACAATTGATGTTTCTATCTCTTCCAAACGTTCTTCGAAATATTGCACGAGGGCATCCTCTGCCTCTTGCACATTCCCTTCTGCTAGGGCCTTCTTCAGTTGCCAAAGAGAAGGAATGGGCATCTCAAGGTCGAGGTACCACCCATGTGTTCCAAGAAGTATTAAGGCTTCTTGTGTTTTGGGTGGAAGCTCCTTAAAGCTCCACTGAAGCCCCTCAAAGGCGGGACTAATAATTTCTTTTTTAAGCGACTCCCTAAATTCTTCCACCTGCTCCGCCGCTGGCCCTAGAACAGTCAGTACGTAACGTGGAAGCTCGAATGTTGCAATATCTTTTCGCCACTTCTCTTGGGCAGCGAAAATAGGTTCGAGGGATTTCTGAAGAGCTGCTTGCGATTTTAAAAAGGGCTGCGTTGCTCTTTTTAGCTCCTCCCGCTGTTTGAGAACAGGTGCCATGAGCTTTTGCATTTGCTCGCCCATTTTTTTCCACTGTGTTAGGTGGGCTTCAATCGCCTTTGTGACTTTCACGCTTGTCGTCACGACTTGGCTCCTTTATTTTCAAATTTTGCCACTAATGTTTCCTTGAGTTCTAACTTGCCGGAGAAAAGGGATCAATTCTTTAGTCATTATCAACAAGTCCGGTGTTTTGCTTATAAAACTCTTTTATGGCCCGACCATTAAGAATCGAGTATCCCGGCGCATTTTATCATGTCACCTGCCGGGGGAACGAATGGAAAGAGATATTCCAGGACGACTCTGACAGACACCGCTTTATCACTTTCCTTTCCGAGCCCGCAGAAATCTATTCCGTCAGGCTCCATGGCTAAAAGGAAAAGAGGGACATAGCCCCACACCGGTGTTCGGTGTTCAGAAAAAAGGATTCATCGTGCTGTGGTAACGGCCCCGCGGGGGGGGCCGTCACGAATGCAGACCGCCGATGAGAAGGAGAGAGGGAGACCCCTTTCCTCCATCACTTAATCAAACAAACAACACGCGCGAGGTATGAGGCCGAAGGCCGCTTTGCGTGCCTTCGTGACTGCGACGCCCGTGAAGATTCATCGGTTTTTCTTTGATTACTTTCTTTTTTCAAAAAGAAAGTAATCAGTAGTTCATGACGAGTGTGGTGGCGAAGGTGGTGTCGGTCTTTTCGGCGCCGGCAACCGGCACGTTGTCGTAGTTCACGAGGTAGCTCACCTTGAGCGAGAGCACGTCGCTAAGAGAGGTGGTGACGGCCGTCTCGGCATTGAGGTTGTAGTTTTTCGTCTCCTCGAAGTCGGGAAGCCACTCCACCCACTGGGAAAAACGGGTCTTCTTGTCAAGGGCGTAGACGTACTTGCCGTAGAGGCGGCCGCCTGCGTACTCCTTCGATGTGTTGTCCGTATAGTCGTCCCACGTGTAGCTCAGACCGGCCTCGGCGAGCAGCTTGTGGCTGTGCGTAGAGACGATCGTGTAACCGCCGCCGCCGCCCAGTATGTAGCGCGAGTCGAGGCCCATGAACTTGTCCTTGAGCCACTGGCCGTTGCCGAAGGTGTAGAGCCTGTCGGTGTACTCCTTGTCAACCCTCAGCTCGCTGGAGTAGCGCTGGGCCGTCCTCACGCCGCTGCTCTCGCCCTCGAGCACCGCGACCTTCCACTTGCCGGTCACCGTGGCGCTGGGCCTGTAGGTGAGCCCGTTCTTTAAGAGCAGTGTCTCCGTATCGGTATTGCCGCCCGTCTTTACGTAGGAGAGCTCGGCTTCGTCGCTTATGCTCTTCTCCGCCGGCTTGTCGAGCGCACCGGCAAGGCCCGCACAAGTGACGAGCGCCGCCGCCGTGAAAAAACAGACCATCTTTCTTGTCACTGATTTACCTCCTCCGGCTCGATCCCCTGAGCGGCGGGCCAGACGCCGCCTCAACTCGAGGCCCCCTCTTTACGGAGCGTCTCGTTCATGCTCCCCGTGCGGTAGCCCTCGAGGTCGAGCGTTACGTAAGTGAAACCCTTCTCCTTGAACTTCGAAATCACGGCCGAGCACACCTCGTCGTCGAGAAAGGCGGCGAACGCCGCGCGCGGCACCTCGATGCGGGCGGTCTCGCCGTGGTAGCGCACACGGAGCTGCACAAAGCCCAGCGAGCGCAGAAAACGCTCGCAGGCATCGACCTTTTCAAGGCGCTCTATCGTTATGGCCGTACCGTAGGGAAAACGGGAGGAGAGACAGGCGAGACTGGGCTTTTCCCAGGTGGGGAGGCCGAGCTCGCGGCTGAGATAACGGATCTCCGCCTTACTCAGCCCCGCCTCGCGCAGCGGACTTCTCACGCCGCGCTCGGCCGCGGCCGTGCGGCCGGGGCGGTAGTCGCCGTCGTCGTCCACGTTGGAGCCGTCGGCCACGTGGGAGAGCCCGAGCTCGTCGGCCTTCTTCCTGCAGATGTCGAAGAGCTCGCCCTTGCAGTAGTAACACCGGTTCTCGGGGTTGGCGGCGAATCCGGGGATCTCGAGCTCGTTGGAGTCGACCACGATATGGCGTACCCCCATCCGCGCCGCCAGGCCCTTCGCCTCCTCGAGCTCGCTCTCGGGGTACGTCGGTGAGACGGCCGTAAGGGCGGCCGTCCGCTCCCCCAGCACATCGACGGCCGCCCTGAGCAGAAAGGTAGAGTCCACGCCGCCCGAAAAGGCGACGAGCACCGAACCCATCTCCCCGATAAGCGCCTTGAGGCTTTCGTGCTTCGCCTCCGCCGCGGCCCCGTCCACGTCGATGGAGAAACCCCGGTCTGCGGCGCTCGTCAGCATACCCTGGCCCCCTCGATCACCTCCTCGGCAAGCGGCGCCGTGACGGTGAAGTCCGCCGCCTCTCCGATTTCCTCAGGGTCCGCCGTAAACTTCACCTTCGCGCCCTCGCCGGCCTTGCCGGCCGAATACCTCACGACGAGTCCGGCGGCGAAGTCCCGAAGGCCGTTGGAGAGGGCGCCGGCCGGGGCGTCCATTATGAGGGCCACGGGACCGGCGAAGCCCACCGGTTCGACGAGGATCGCCTCGCCCTCCGCAAGCCCCTTGAGCTTCGCGTTCTCGCCCTCGTCCCGGCCCACGACGACCTTTGCTCCCCTGTAGCGGAAGTGCCTGCCGAACTTGAGCGCGCGGAGGTCCCTCAGCGTCACCTCCTCCTTGTGGTCGAGAAGGTCCCTGACCTTCCTCGAAAATATCCTGTCCGTCAGAAGACACCCGCCCGAGGGACAGGGGTAGTCGCCCACCTCGAGCTCGTCGGCGAGCTCGATCTGCGGCCTGCGGGTCCTGCCCGTTATGGCGAGAAGCTTGTTCCTGTCGACGAGCCCCTCCTTCTCCGGGATGGTCGGCTCAAGCTGGCGCGCGCAGAGCGGGCGCAGTATGAGTCCCTCGAGCCCGCTCTCGCGCTCGATTATCTTCATGGTCTCGCGCCGCTGGCTCATGGGACGCTGACCAAGGACCTCGCCCGTTACGATGAACGAAGCCCCTATCTCGGCCATGTACTCCCCGGCCCGACGGAACATGTAGATACGGCAGTCCACGCACGGATTTATGCCCTTGCCCCGGCCGTAGCGGGGATTGCGCACTATCTCGATGTAGTCGAGGCCCTTGACCATCACCTTTATCGGTATGCCGAAGCGCCTGGCCACCTTCATGGACTCGCTGCGACAGCCGCCGGAAAGCTCCTTCTTCGCACTGCCGCTGCACGTGCAGAAAGCGGACGTGAAATTGAGCGCATGCACCTCTATGCCCTGATCGAGCATGAGCTTTACGGCGAGCGTGCTGTCAAGCCCCCCCGAAAGGAGAGCCACCGCCTTTGTCATGACACACTCCCTCCATATAATCCTTTAAATGACCTGAGATAGATATTATACTGACATGGCACGGGAAAATCAAAGGGAAGCTTTGATTTCTCTGGGGGAAACTTTCTGTAGAAAGTTTCCCCCAGACCCCCTTCAAAGACTTTTAATTCCCTGCGGATCACGCCGATTTTGCAAGCAAAATCGGCGTGATCCGCAGGGCGTTAAAAGTTTTTGGAGGGAGTCTGAGGGAACCTTTTTACAAAAAGGTTCCCTCAGGGTAATAAAACGGGTAAACGAAGATGGAGCCTCGTTACATAGTCAGTCTCGGTCTCGCCGTTCTCATTCTCTACCTGCTTTATCTCATAATGGCGCCTTTTTTCGTGCCCATATTCTGGGCCGTCGTTCTCTCCGTGGTCTTTCATCCTTACTACAGGCTGCTCAGGAGGCGGATGAGGCTTGGAAGTGCTGTGGCCTCGCTGCTCACCTGCGTCTCGGTCGTAGCCTTCATCGTCGTGCCGGCCGTGCTGCTCGCCTCCTCACTCGCCGCCGAGCTCGCGTCCCTGTACCGCTGGGCCGAAGGGTATCTCAAGGGCATGACCGGCGACGCCGGGGGCTCGGCCGGTCTTGCCGCGGCCTGGGCGCTCGACTATGTGGAATCGCTCGCAGGCGACTATATAGACATCTCGAGTCTCGACATCAAAAGCCACGTCGCTTCACTCGTAAAGAGCGCGAGCGCATTCCTCACCAACGCCTTGACGGGAGCGGTCGTCGATATCACAAGGTTCATGCTCGACACGGCCCTCGCCTTTTTCATACTCTACTATATGCTCAAGGAGGGCGAGGGCTTCGTCTCCAGCGTAAAGGGACTTCTGCCCTTGAGTGAGGAGAAGGCGTCGGCCGTGCTCGAAAAGACGGGTGAAGTCGTCTCGGCCACGCTCTACGGAGGCGTTCTCGTATCGGCCATGCAGGGCATACTCGGAGGGACGGCCTTCTGGGTCCTCGGCCTCTCCTCACCCGTGCTCTGGGGCATGTTCATGATGATAGCCGCCTTCCTGCCGCTTGTGGGGCCGGCTCTGATATGGGCGCCGGCGGCCGTCTATCTCGTCGTCAAGGGAAGCGTGGTAAAGGCCGTGCTGCTCGCCCTCTGGGGAGTGGTGGTGGTTGGACTGGCCGACAACATACTGAGGCCCCTCATAGTGAGCGGCAGGACGAACCTCCACCCGTTGCTGCTGTTCCTGTCCATCCTCGGCGCCATAAACGTCTTCGGCATCATAGGGCTGGTGGCGGGACCCCTGGTGCTGAGTGTCGCCATGGCGGCCGTTGAGATCTATAGGGAGGGCGCCGGCCGGGAAAGCTCCGGCGGGGTGTAGCCGATGGAACGTCGAAGCCGACTGCCCCTGGTGCTCTTCCTCTTCACCGTGGCCACCACCGTTACGGCCGGCGCCTTCTACGAAGGGATCAACCCCTTTGCAGAGCCGCTCGGCCTCGTCAAGGGCGTGCCCTTCTCGACGGCTCTTCTTCTGATCCTCGGCACCCATGAGATGGGTCACTACCTGGCGTCGAAGCGTCACGGCGTCAGGGCGACCCTGCCTTTTTTCATCCCGGCCCCTCCCTTTCCTCCCATGATAGGCACCTTCGGCGCCGTCATAAAGATGAAATCGCCCATCATGACCCGCCGCGCGCTCGTAGACATCGGCGCCTCCGGCCCGCTCGCCGGTTTCGTCGTGGCCGTCCTTGTGCTCGCCGCCGGCCTCGCCGTCTCCGACGTGAGACCGGCCGAACCGCAGCCGGGCCTCTTCTGGCTCGGCTCTTCCATACTCTTCGATATCATGAGCGGCCTCATAATCGGCCCCGTGCCGGAAGGGCACGACATATACCTCAACTCCGTAGCCTTCGCCGGATGGATCGGACTCTTCATCACTTCCATGAACCTCCTTCCAATCGGCCAGCTCGACGGCGGACACATCGTCTACGCCCTCCTCGGCGGCCTCCACAGGACCGTATCCGTCGCAACCGTCGCCGTCCTCCTTGTGCTCGGCAACTTCACCTGGCCCGGCTGGATAGTGTGGGCCCTTCTCGGCGTAATCATAGGAGTGGGCCATCCGCCGGTTCTCGACGGCCACCGGCGGCTCGACGCCCGCAGAAAGGCCCTGGGAGCGGCTTCGCTCATCGTATTTGTATTGACTTTCATACCTTCGCCGTTTTATATTATCACCCCATGAAGGAATTCACCGAAGAAGAACTCAAGCTCTACGACGGCAGCACGCCGGGCAGGCCGGTCTACTTCGCCTACAACGGCAAGGTATACGACGTTACCGACAACCCGCTCTTCATCGACGGAGTCCACTTCGAACACTACGCCGGTCTCGACCTGTCGGCCGACATGGCCGACGCCCCCCACGGCGAGGAGGTCCTCGAGGAGCTTACCGTCGTAGGCACCTACGTGGACTGAAGGCGGCTGCCGCGGACTCGTCCCCCGGGGACCCCCTTTTGACCGATCCTTCCGGCAACCTCCATATCCTATGAAGATAATATTCCTCGGATGCGGGACTTCCACGGGCGTTCCGGTCATCGGATGTCACTGCAGCGTATGCTCGTCCGACGAACCGAAGAACAAGCGAACGCGCTCTTCCATACTGGTAAGGACCGGCTCGATGAATATCCTCGTCGACGCATCGACGGACCTCCGCGCCCAGTCGCTTGAAAACGGCGTCGAGCGCATCGACGCCGTCCTCTTCACCCACCCCCATGCAGACCACATACACGGCATAGACGAGCTCAGGGCCTTCAACTTCCTCCAGGGCTCGTCCATCCCCTGCTACGGCAGCCCCCACACCATCGCGCGCATACGCTCCATGTTCGACTACATATTCACCGACACGCCGGGATGCGGATGGAAACCGAGGCTCACCACCCATGAGGTCACCGGACCGTTCAACCTCTTCGGAGTGGAGATAACGCCCGTCGAGATAGAGCACGGCGCCGACAGGATACTGGGCTTCAGGTTCGACGAGGCGGCATACATTACCGACTGCAGCCGCATCCCGGACAGCTCCATGGAAAAGCTGCTGGGCCTGAAAGTGCTCATAATCGGCGCCCTGCGGCAGAAACCCCATCCAAGCCACTTCACCATCGATCAGGCCCTCTCCGTCGCGGGCGAGCTCAAGCCCCGACTGACGGTCCTCACCCACCTCGGCCACGGAATGGACTACCGCCGCGACAACCCCCCTCTTGCCCCCCATGCCACCATGGCCTACGACGGCATGGAACTCGACTTACTTTCTTTTTGAGAAAAAGAAAGTAAGCAAAGAAAAACCGATGAATCTTCATGGGCGTCGTTGTCACGAAGGCACGCAAAGCGGCCTTCGGCCTCATACCTCGCGCGTGTTGTTTGTTTGATTATTGATTGATTGTTTGATTGAGTGATGGAAGAAAGGGGTATTCTTGGCGGTCTGTTTTCGTGACGGTGAAAGCCTCGTTTCGTTGACTTTTTGTGAGGTTGCTGTATAATTTTAGCGTATTTTTGTTTGGGAACGGGGCAAAGGGAGATTTTGGGTAGAATAAATGAAAGACGTATTCCCTATATTATTTAACATCTTATTTTTCTTGACATTAATCTGGCTGTATTTGTGCCACAAAATGTTCGGTATTCTACGCACGAGACATCCGGAGAAATATGAAGCCATGGGTAAGCCGAGTCTAATAATGAATAATTCAATTTCAAACAATATATCATTCATGAAGTTTTTACTTAAAAGGGAGTGGGAGGAATTGAACGACGAAGGTCTGGCTAATTTATGTAAAGGCATGTTGGTTTTTGTTGCTCTGTATTTAATCTTGTTTTTTAGTCTGATTTTCAGTATGTCATTAGACATTGCGCCATAACAAGGCGCTCAAGCTGACTGCCATTCCTCTGTTTAAATTGTCAATTGGACAGAATTTCCCATCTTTTACTCGCTTGCCGAAAATACAGCCCCCCTGGGGTGCCTGGAGGCAAAGGCGTAACAAACCCCGCCTGGCGCCTCCAGGCACCCCAGGGGGGCCGTTTCAAATACCCGAATACCCCGCCGAATAACCGGCGCGCGTTATCTTCTTTGAAGGAGCCTGAAGGTTTTATTCCGGGGAAATTAAGAAGGGCTTCCTGCGGGGTGTCATTATCCGATTGAATTTATCGCTGTCCCCTGGAGGTCGTGGCGCAAAGGCGTAAACGATCCCGCCTGGCGCGCCCCGACCTCCAGGGAAGAGCTTCACGAAAAGACCGCCTCCCATACAATAAAAGGAGTCTACAGCCTCATGGGCATGACGATATAGGTATAGTCGTCGCGTCCCACAGGAAGGAGTTTTACGGGGCTTGCGTTGTCCTTCAGCTCGAGCATCACCTCTTCGTCATCGAGCACCTCGAGCACGTCTATGAAGTACCTGGCGTTGAAGGCGGCCTCGAGCTCTTCGTCGTCGTAACGGATGTCGAGCTCTTCCGTGGCGTCCCCCACGTCAGGGCTTGCAAAGCTCAGCGTAAGCTTCTGCTTGGAAAAATTGAACCTCACGCCCTTTATCTTGTCTGTCGAGAGGATGGACACACGCCGCAGCGCGGCGAGAAGTTCGCTCCTCTCCGCCACCGCCTTCTTGTCGTTGTCTCTCGGTATGACCTGCCTGTAATCGGGAAAATCGCCATCGATGAGCCTTATGTAGACGTAGGTGTCGCCCTGCCTTGCAACGGCGCTCTTTTCACTGAGACCGAAGAGAAGCGGCTCCTCCTTCTCTTCAAGCAGTCTCTTGAGTTCCGCCACCCCCTTCCTCGGCAGTATGACCCCTTCGCTGGCGTCTCCCTCCATGCCCTCGGCCTCTCCCTCCACCACTGCAAGACGGTGGCCGTCGGTTGTGACGAACCTTATCCTCGAGTCCTCCCTCTCCATGAGAAAGCCGTTTATGTTATAGCGCGTCTCGTCGGTGGAGACGGCGAACGCCGTGTGGATTATCATGGTGTCGAGTGTCTCCGGATCAACGCGCCTTAGCGTGGACTCGTCTATGGCGGGGAAGGCGGGAAACTCGGAGGCCGCTATGCCGGGGAGGTGAAAGATCGCCTTCGAGCCCTTTACGGTCAACCTTTCACCGTCCGTCGAGAAGTCTATATCGCCCTCGGGAAGCTCCTTTACGATGTCGAAGAGCTTCTTGGCATTGACCGTGACGGCCCCTTCCTCCATGACAGCACCTTCGCAGGCGTCCTTTATGAAGATCTCAAGGTCCGTTGCCATGGTGACGATCCTGCCGTCGGCGGCCTCGATATATACATTGGCGAGGATGGGCTTGGTGTTACGCTTTTCAACGACACCCTGTATCCTCTGCAGAAGTTTCAGAAGCGAGCTCTTGTCAGCATGGAATTTCATCCGCACATTCCCCCGACTCTACTGATAATAGTCTTTATATATCTCAAAAGATTTAGTAGCAGTGACTGTTGGCAAGTTGATTAGTGGCGCAACCTGCCGTAATGTCTCTCATTTACGCTGTTGGCAAGGTGTGCCGGAAAAGAGCGGTTTTCAACACTAACGCTCCGTGCCCGCCCTGTTTCGCCGGAACGTCCCTTTTTACCAACACACCGTACACATAATCCACCACCTTTTCCACAGCGGATAAAGGCTCAGTCAAGTCCCAGGTCCGCCCGCAGCGTCTTTATCGAGCCCCGCAGCTCCGGGTTGGTCTCTATCTCCTTTTCAATCTTCTTGTAGGCGTGAATGGCCGTGGAGTGATCCTTTCCGCCGAAGGCCGATCCGATCTCGGGAAAAGAGAACTTGCCGTAGCGGCGGGAGAGGTACATGGCCACCTGTCGCGGATAGGCAACGGTCTTGTGTCTTCGCTTTGACTTTATGTCCGATACCTTGATGTTGTAGAAGGCCGACACCGCCTTCTGTATCTCGGCGATGGTCAAGCTCTTCTCCTTCTTCTCCTTTATGAGGTTCCTGAGGGCTTCCTTGGCGTTCGCAAGGCTTATCTCCTTGCCCGTGAGACTCGTTACCGCCACGACACGGTTTAAGTGACCCTCGAGCTCGCGCACGTTAGAGCCGCTCACAGAGGCTATGAGCTCCGATACCTCGTCAGGCAGATGTATGCCCAGTGAAGAGGCCTTCTTTCGGACTATGGCTATCTTCGTCTCCTCGTCGGGCGGCTGTATGTCGGCCACCAGACCCCACTCGAAACGGCTCCTCAGCCTCTCCTCTATGCCGTCTATATCCTTCGGGTACTTGTCGCACGTGACGATTATCTGTTTGTGGGATTCGTATAAGGTATTGAATATATGGAAGAATTCTTCCTGTGTCCTCTCCTTTTTGGCCCAGAACTGGATGTCGTCTATGAGCAGCAGGTCGGTCTCCGAGAACTTGCCGCGAAATTCGATCATCTTGCTGCGGCTCACGTAGTTTATGAACTCGTTCATGAAGTTCTGCGAGGTGTAGTAAGAGACCTTCTTGGCGCCGATGCGCTCTATTACGCTGTGCGCTATGGCCTGGAGCAGGTGCGTCTTGCCCAGACCCACACCTCCGTAGATGAACAGCGGGTTGTACCTTCCGGCAAGGTGCTCGGTCACGGCCACACACGCCGCATGGGCGAATTCATTGGTCTTTCCGATGACGAAGTTCTCGAAGGTGTAGTTGGGGTTGAGCCCCTCGACGGCGACCGTCTTCTTTGATCTCCTCGGCGAAGATCTTCTCTGCCTCGGCCTCTCCTTTTCCTCCTTGCCCCTGTTGTCGTCCTTTATCTTCCAGCATACCTTGAGGTCCCTGTCCGCAACCTTCCTCAGCACGTCGAGTATGAGGGGCTGGTAGTGCTCCTTTATCCATTCGAGGAAGAAACGGTTCGGCACCTCGAGCTCAAGGGTGCCGTCACCTCCGCCACAGACGCGGATGGGCCGGAACCACGTGGCGAAATGCTGCTCGCTTACGTGCCTGCCCACGTCCACAAGGCAGTTCTTCCATATGGTTTCCGTAATGTTTTCCATTGGTTGAGTGAATGAATCAGGAGGTTATAAACAGGGTTATAAACAAGTGTTGATATCTTGCATACATTCGGAGAGGTCACCACTGTACCAGAGTCGAAAACCTTTGGCAAGTGCTTTTCCGGCTCAAAATCACAAGTCTTCGATTGTGAAAGAGAATTTTTTTTGTCCCCTCCAATAGGTGGAACTTCCGGCAAAGGCTCTGTACGCTGCGCTTTCCCACTCCCCTGATTTTACTTGTGAAATAAGAGTGATAGTCAATGACGGTCTGTATTCGTGACGGCCCCTGGGGTGCCTGGAGGCGCCAGGCGGGGTTTGTTACGCCTTTGCCTCCAGGCATCCCAGGGGCCGTCTCCCCCTCGGGATCACGGATAGATTCCGCGAAGCGATGCCGCTGCGGCCACCCTCCCCACTGCCAGTATCATTGCGGCCGTCCTCATGTCGGTCTTTTTGGAGAGCGACGTCTCCAGCACCGCATCGAAGGCCCTTGTCATTATCTTTCTGAGTTTCTTGTTCACGTCCTCTTCCTCCCAGAAGAAGCGCTGGAGATCCTGAACCCACTCGAAGTAAGAGACCACGACGCCGCCTGCGTTGGCGAGCACGTCGGGGATTACGAACACGCCCTTTTCCTTGAGTATAGCGTCGGCCTCCGACGTGGTGGGATGATTGGCCGCCTCCGCAATGATGCGGGCCTTTATGTCCGCCGCGTTCGAGCGGTTTATCTGTCCTTCCAGGGCCGCCGGCACGAGCAGATCCACGTCCAGGGCGATGAGCTCCGCCGGTTTCATATCGTCTGCGCCGTCGAAGCCCGCGACCGAGCCGCCTGCGTCCTTGTGGCGCGCGAGCGCGTCGATATCGAGACCGCCGGCGTTGTGGACGGCTCCCCTTGAGTCTGAAACGGCGACGACCCTGGCGCCGGCGCCGCTCAAAAGCGCGGCCAGGGTCGAACCGACCTTGCCGAAACCGATTATGGAGACCCTGAGACCGTCGAGACTCATGCCGAGGTGGGTGAGGGCCTCGGTGATGAGTATGAAGACACCTTCAGCCGTGGCCCTGTGCCTGCCGAGCGACCCGCCGAGACATATGGGCTTTCCCGTCACCACACCGGGCACGGCGTGTCCCTTCATCATGGAGTAGGTGTCCATCATCCAGGCCATGACCTGCTCGTCGGTGTACATGTCGGGGGCCGGTATGTCCGATTCGGGACCTATGATTATGCCGATCTCATAGGTGAAACGCCTCGTGAGCCGTTCCTTTTCCGCGGTGCTCATGACGGTGGTGTCGCAGGCCACACCGCCCTTGGCCCCGCCGAAGGGAATGTCCACGAGGGCGCACTTCCATGTCATGAGGGCCGCCAGGGCCTTTATCTCGTCGAGGGTCACGTCACGGTGATAACGGATGCCTCCCTTGCCCGGACCGCGCGCCGTGTCGTACTGGACCCGGTAGCCCTTGAAGATCTCAAGCCGGCCGTCGTCCATCTCCACCGGCACGGAGACCTCCAGAGAACGCATCGGTGTCTTGAGCCGCTTTACGAGACCGGCTGGAAGATTCAAATAGCCGTTGGCAAGGTCCACCCCCTCGATTACCTCGGAAAAAGCACTTCTCTCTTCGACAACCATGACGGCGCACCTCCTTTTGAAAGCTCCGTATTGATTACCCTGGGGGAAACTTTCTGTAGAAAGTTTCCCCCAGACCCCCTTCAAAGACTTTCAATACGAGTTGGTTTCCCCCTGTTTTGCTTGGCAAAACAGGGGGAAACCAACTCGCATTAAAAGTTTTTGGAGGGAGTCTGAGGGAACCT
>DRME01000094.1 GCA_011375175.1 Deltaproteobacteria bacterium
GAGCAACTCTCCGGCCACGTCCACGATGGCGATGTTTCGGCGCTGCCCCAGAAAGGCCGTGGTCACGACCCGCACCGGCGAGGTCCTGCCCGCCCCTGTCCGCCCGCCCCGCTGGAGCAGCCTCAGGGCGTAGAAGAAGAGGGCCATGACGCCGAGCACGACACCGAGCATCACCAGCGCCTTGAGCAGGTGGTATGCGTAGGACTCCATCATTTGAGCTGCTTTATCCTCTCCATGGGGCTCACTATGTCGGTGAGCCTGACGCCGAACTTCTCGTTCACCACCACGACCTCGCCGCGCGCTATGAGCTTGCCGTTGACGAGCACCTCCATGGGCTCTCCGGCTATCTTGTCGATCTCTAGGACTGAACCCTGGCCGAGCTGGAGGAGGTCGTTTATGACTATCCTGCTGCGGCCCAGCTCCACCGTCACCGTGACGGGGATGTCCATTATGAGCTCCATGTTGGCGACACTGCCGGTGGACGAATCGGCCAGGCTCTTGAACTCGGCCGGCTGGGCGTCGACGGCCGCCTTGGGGTTGAGTACGGTCTTCTCGCCCGAGCCCGAGCTGTCAGCGGCCTGCTGTTCGGCAAGGGCGGCGCCCCACATATCGTCGAGAGACTGGGAGTTCTCTTCCGCTACCGCCTGTTCCTGGTGACCGGTCTCCTCCATGTTACCCCCTTTCCTTGATCGGCCCCAAGAGCTGAACCGAGTAGTTGCCGTCGGTCACTCCGGGCCGCACGTAGAACTTCGGCACGCCCTCGAGCTTGAGCGTGATGCAGTCCGAGGCCTTGCTGTCGAGCTGAATCACGTCGCCTTCCTGGAGATTGATGACATCGCCCATCCTCAGTTTCACCGAGCCGAGCTCGGCCGTACAGTTGAGCGGCACCTTCCTTACCTGATCGGTGAGCCTCTCCACCCAGCGCTGATCCACCTCGACGGACTCGCCCATGAATCCGCCGAAGAGCTTGTCCTTTATGGGCTCGATCATGAAGTAGGGGAGGCAGAAGGTGAAGTTGTGGCTCAGCGTGTCTATCTCCATCCTGAAGGTGATGACGAGCACCACCTCGGATGGAGACATGATGTTTACGAACTGGGGGTTTATCTCCGCCCTGTCGTACTGGAACTCCACGGGATGGACGGGCTGCCAGACCTTGTTGAGCTCCTTGAAGATTATGAGAACGAGCTTCTTTATGACCATGAGCTCTATCTGGGTGAAGTCCCTGCCCTCCACACGGGTGTGGAAACGTCCGTCGCCGCCGAAGTAGTTGTCCACGAGGAGGAAGGCGAGGTTGGGATCGAGGACGAGTATGCCCTGGCCCTTGAGCGGGGGCAGCCTGAATATGTTGAGGCTCGACGGCACATGGAGGTTCTTGAGAAAGTCGCCGTACTTGGACATCTTGATGCCCTCGGTGTTTATGTCCACCATGCGGTTGAGGAAGTTGAAGAGCGGAGTTCTCAGGCTCCTGGTGAACTTGTCGTTTATCATCTCAAGGGTCGGCATCCTGCCGCGCACGACCCTCTCCATGCTCGTAATGTCGTAGGGCCGTATGCCGTCGACTTCCTCGACCTCCTGGGAGGTCTTTATCTCGCCGTCGGAGAGCCCCTTGAGCAGGGCGTCAACTTCAACCTGTGAGAGTATCTGTTCAGACATGCCGGCCTACCTACTGGATAACGAAGTCGGTGAAGTAGACGGTCCTGACGCCCTCGCCGCCGAGGTGCTGGTTGACGCGCGCCACTATCTCGTCGCGCAGCTTGAACTTGCCCTCGACCGTGCCCACGTCGTCATAGCTCTTGCTGCTGAGCAGTATGATGATCGAGTCCCTTATCTGGGGAAGAAGCTTCTTGAGCTCGGCCTCCTGCTCGGGGCTTGCAAGCTCGATGCTCACGTCCACCTTCAGGTATCTCGTGCCGGCGTTGTCCATGAGATTCACGATAAAGGGCCTCATGTCGTAGACGTTGCCCGACGCCCCGCCGCCGTCGTGACCTCCGCCATGCTCCCCGCCTTCGGAGACCGCGGCGCCTCCATGATCGCCGCCCGCGCCCTCATGGGCGCCGTCGGATCCCGAGAGAAAACTCGTGTAGACGAAGAACCCCCCTCCGCCGAGCACCACCGCCGCAGCGGCGATTATCATCAGCATCTTGCCGCCGCCCTTTTTCTCCTTCTCCTCGCCTTCCTTGCCGTTGGCGGACCCGGCAGCCGCTTGTGCAGCCATCGCTCCATACCTCCTTGTGCGGGACGTAATCGGTTAAGGACAGTAGATTCCGACAGAAGAAACTGCAATTGTCGTGCCAGCACAGCCGTAGAGTGAACGGCCATGGTGTAAAACTCTTTTACATCGGGAAAACAGAAGGTTAGGGACGGAAGCAGGGAGAGGGCGGGGCGATAACGGCGGACACGGATAAGGAGAAATACGTCGAAAGTCAAGGGTTTGAATCGGCCTGCGTCATAATTATGACTGTGGGGAAGACACCAGCGCCAGGACAGCAGGAGACTCTCTTCAATCCGATTAATTGCCCTGAGGGAACCTTTTTGTAAAAAGGTTCCCTCAGACTCCCTCCAAAAACTTTTAATGCGAGTTGGTTTCCCCCTGTTTTGCCAAGCAAAAC
>DRME01000095.1 GCA_011375175.1 Deltaproteobacteria bacterium
CCCCCCCGCCGCCGCCCCCGCCGCGCCGAAGGGCCCGCTCCACGGCGGCCCGAACGGCCCTGTACACGGCCGAGCCGTCGCGCAGCCTCACCTCGGTCTTGGCCGGATGGACGTTCACGTCCACCTCGGAGGGCGGCATGTCGATGAATATGACGGCCGCCGGGTAGCGGCCCGCAGCCACGAGACCGCCGTAGCCGTCGAGCACGGCGCGCGTGACGGTCCGGTCCCTTACGGGACGGCCGTTGATGTAGGTATAGAGGGCCTTGGGCGCGGGGTAGGTGAGCTCCGGCCTTCCGACGATGCCCCTTATGTCCAGCCCCTTGGGGCCCATTGCCCGGGCGTCCACCTCGCCCATGCCCTCGAGGACCTCTTCGCCCATGAGCCTGGCCACACGGTCGGCAAGCGACGACGGCGGGCAGTTGAAGACGGTCTTCCCGCCGTGCACGAGGCGGAACGACTTGTCGGCGTGAGCGAGGGCCGCGCGCCTGACGGTCTCCATGACGTGGCCGAACTCGGTGCCGGCGGTGCGCAGGAACTTCCTGCGCGCCGGCGTGTTGTGGAAGAGGTCGCGCACCTCGACGGTCGTGCCCGGCGCGCATCCCGCCTCGACTATCGTCACCTCGCCGTCTTCGGCCCTCACCTCCACGCCCGAGACGGACTCCCTCGTCCTGGTCCTTATGCGGAGGCGCGCAACAGCCGCTATGCTCGACAGCGCCTCGCCGCGAAAGCCCATGGTGGTTATGGCCTCGAGGTCCTCTTCGTCCCTTATCTTGCTCGTGGCGTGACGCACGAGCAGAAGCGGCGCGTCGGCCTCGCCGATGCCCGAGCCGTCGTCGGTGACGCGGATGAGCCTTCGGCCCCCTTCCTCGCAGAGCACGGCGATGTGGGCGGCGGCCGCGTCCAGGGCGTTCTCGACGAGCTCCTTTACGACCGAGGCCGGACGCTCCACCACCTCGCCGGCCGCGATCTTCGAGGCCAGGGACTCGCTCATGAGCCTTATGACGGCGGGGGCGTTACCGGCCATGGCTCTTCTGCAACAGGGGGCCGTCTCCCTCGAGGTAGGGGTTGAGCGGACAGGGACCGCACCTCGGCGCAGCGGGGCGGCAGAAATCCTTGCCCGCTTTCACCAGCAGGGCGTGGTACTCGTTGAAGAGGGCCGTATCCGGCGGGAGGTTGTCCATGAACAGCCGCTGCAACCCCGCGTAGTCTGCGGCGTGGTCGGCCAGGCCGTGGCGCGTCAATATGCGTTTCGTGTAGGCGTCGATGACGAAGACGGCGCGGCGCGCGGCGTAGAGCATTATGGAGTCGGCCGTCTCAGGGCCTATGCCCTTGACGGAGAGGAGCTCTTTGCGCAGGGCGCCGTCGTCGAGGCGGAAGAGCCTTCGCAGGCTTCCGCCGTGGCGCTCGAAGAGCCGGTCCGTGAAGGCCTTGAGCCTTGCGGCCTTGACGTTGAAGTAGCCGGCCGGCCGTATGAGCCCGGCGATCTCTCCGGGCGTTGCGCGATGGAGGGCTTCGGCCGTGAGCATCCTGCGCTCCCGAAGCCTAGCGATCGCCTTCTCCACGTTGGTCCACGCCGTGTTCTGGGTGAGTATGGCCCCCACGACGACCTCGAAGCGCGTCCGTCCCGGCCACCAGTGCTGGGGGCCGAAGCTTGCGAAGAGGGCGTCGTAGAAGGCGCGCAGAAGCGCCGGGAGTTCGTTCCCTCCGGGCCGCTGCGGCCTCAGAGCGGTAGTTGCAGCCCTGTCGGTCTCCATCTCGCCGTCGATGCTCACCTTGCCCGCTTCTTGCGGCCTGTCCCCGGGCCGCTGCGGTCCTTGCGCGTCGGCCTGGAGCCTCTGCGCCGGCGCACCCTCCCTGCGGCTCCGCCGCCGGCCGCCGGCCCCTCTGCGCCCTGTGCGCCGCCTGGTCTCAGCGCCGCCGGGGCCTTGCCCGACACGGCGGCGCGCAGCCTCTCCACCTCGCGGGTCGTAAGGGGCCTCGACCGGCCGGGGGCGAGCGCGCCGAGTTTGAGGGGGCCGTACTCCACGCGCCTGAGCTTCGAGACGGGGTGTCCCACGGCGGCGCACATGCGCTTTACGAGCCTGTTGCGTCCCTCGGTGACGGTGATCTCGAGCCACGAGTTCTCGTCGGTCCTCGCCGCGAGGCGCACCCTTGCGGGCAGGGTGCGGCCGTCCTCGAGGACCACGCCCCGCTCCAGGCGCCTTATGTCCGCCCCGTCGGGCACGTCCCTCACCTTGACGAGGTATTTCTTGGGCACGCCGTAGCGGGGATGCATGAGCAGGTTCGCAAGGCCGCCGTCGTTTGTGAGGATGATGAGCCCCTCGGCGTCGTAGTCGAGACGGCCCACGGGAAAGAGCCTTGTCCTGGAGCCCTGGCGCACCAGGTCGGTTACGACCGGTCTGCCCGCCGGGTCGGAGACGGCGCTTATGACGCCCCTGGGCTTGTTGAGCATGATGTAGAGCCTGGGGCCGCCCGGCCGAAGCCGCGCTCCGTCCACCTCTATGCGGTCGGTACGGGGGTCAGCCTTCGTGCCCGGCTCGGTCACCACCCGGCCCGAGACCCTGACCCTCCCCTCGAGGATCATCTCCTCGGCCTTCCTCCTCGACGCCACCCCCGCCGCGGCCAGTATCTTCTGAAGTCTCTCTTTCATGCTCCTCTTCGAACTCCTCGGCCGTCTCTTCGGGCAGGGCCGCCTCCTTGAGGCTCGGCAGCGCGCCCAGGTCCTTGAGGGCGAAGGTCTCGAGGAACTGGCGCGTCGTGCCGTAGACGGCGGGCCTGCCGGGCAGGTCCTTCCTTCCCACCACCCTGACGAGCCTGCGCTCGAGCAGGGTCTTGAGCACGCCGCCCGTGTCCACGCCCCTCACCTCTTCTATCTCGGCCCTCGTCACCGGCTGCTTGTAGGCTATGACGGCGAGCGTCTCCATGGCGGCGCGGCTCATCTTCTTGGGACCGGCCTTGAAGAGCCTCCTTATCCAGGGGGCGTACTCTACCCGTGTGCGGAAACGCCACCCCCCGGCCGCCTCTTCGAGCGTGAAGCCCCGGCCGGCCGCGTAGTCGTCGACGAGGGAGTCGAGGGCGGCCCTCACGGCGGCCCGTTCCTCGCCCTCCATGACCGAGACGAGGCGCTCGAGGCTTACCGGCCGGTCGGAGGCGAAGATTAGGGCCTCGAGCACGGGCTTTATCCTCTCCACGTCGGCCTCGTCTCCCCCGGGCCCTGCGCCGCCCGCTCCGGCGCCGGCCCGGCCGCCGCGCCCCTCGTCCCGCGCTTCTCCCTCCGCCGCCGCGCCGGACGGAGGCCCGGCCCCTTCTGCGGGCGCGGCGGCGGGGTCCTGCGTCTTTTCTTCTTCCATCGCGTCCTTCAACGGTCGGTCTTCCGCGCCCCGTCCCCCTCCGCGACCGGCTGGACCGGCCCGGCGCATTCCGCCCCGCTCGCACCGCCGGGGAGGTAGACCCTTATGCCTCCGTCGTGCTGGTGGAGGAGGACCATGCGCATCTTGGCAAGCTCGAGGAGGGCGAGGAAGGTGACGATTATCTCGCCCTTCGATGCGCCGGCCGGAAAGAGGGCGGCGAAGGGGGCGCTGGCCGTCTCGGAGAGGAAGTCCATTATGTAGTTTATCTTGTCGACGACCTTGAACTTGTCGACCGTCATGTCGACGCTGTAGGTCTTCGGTGCGCGTCCGAGCACCTCGCGCAACGCGTCCATGAGGTCGAAGAGCGAGACGTCCACGAGGGGCTCGTCGAGCTTGAAGTCCTCGGCGCAGAGCTCCGCGCCGCGCGCAAAGACGTCGCGGCCGAGCACCAGGCGGGCCTCGAGTTCGCTTGCCGCCTCCTTGTAGCGGCGGTACTCAAGGAGCCTTCGCACGAGCTCCTCGCGGGGGTCGGCGCCCCACTCCTCGTCGTCGCCCTCCTCCTTCTCCGGCGCGGGCAGGAGCATCCTGCTCTTTATGTGCACGAGGGTCGCCGCCATGACGAGGAACTCGCCGGCCAGGTCGAGGTTCATGCTCTTGAGCATCTCCATGTACTCGAGGTACTGGTCGGTGATCTCGGCTATGGGGATGTCGTATATGTCGACCTCGTTCTTCCTGATGAGGTGGAGAAGGAGGTCGAGCGGCCCCTCGAATATGTCGAGCCTTACGCTGTAAGCCATGGCCCCCCGCAGGCCCGGCGTCTCCCCGCCGTCAGCGCCCGGCGCAGCGGGGCGGGCGGGCCTTTGCGCGCCGCCTCGACAGCCCCACGGCGCGGCGCACTTCGTCCATCGTCTCGGCCGCCAGGGCGGCCGCCTTCCCGGTCCCGCGCTCCAGTATCCCGTCCACCACGGCCGGGTCGCCCTCGAGCTCGGCCCTCCTCTTGCGCACGGGCTCGAGGCGCTCGAGCACGAGGGGTATCACCTTCATCTTGCACTCGATGCAGCCCATGGAGGCGGTGGAGCATCCGCTGCGCACCTCTTCGAGCACCGCGTCGTCGGAGTAGAGCCTGTGGAAGGACTCGTAGAAGGGGCACCTGGCCGGGTCCCCCGGGTCGGTCCGCCGCTTCCTGGCCGTGTCGGTCACCATGGTGCGCAGCTTCCTTTCCACCACGCCGGGATCGTCGGAGAGATAGACGGCGTTGTCGTAGCTCTTGCTCATCTTGCGGCCGTCGGTGCCGAGGAGCTTGGGCGCCGCGGTGAGCAGTGTCTCGGGCTCGGGGAAGACGGGTCCGTAGAAGTGGTTGAAGCGCCTCGTGATCTCCCTTGCAAGCTCTATGTGCGGGGCCTGGTCCACTCCCACCGGCACCTTGTGGGCCTTGTAGAGTATTATGTCGGCCGTCTGGAGCACGGGGTAGCCGAAGAAACCGTAGGTGCGCAGATCCCGCGTCTTTATCTCCCGGAGCTGCTCCTTGTAGGTGGGGTTGCGCTCGAGCCAGGCCATGGGCGTTATGACCGAGAGGAGCACGAAGAGCTCGGCGTGCTCCTTGACCGCCGACTGCGGGAATATGACCGAGCGCTCCGGGTCTATGCCCACCGATAGCCAGTCAATTACCATCTCGGTCACGTTGTCGGCCAGGGCGCTCGTGTCGGCGTACTCGCTGGTGAGGGCGTGCCAGTCGGCCACGAAGAAGAAGCAGCGGTAGTCGCGCTGGAGCTCGAGCCAGTTTGTGAGAACGCCGTGGTAGTGGCCGAGGTGGAGCCTGCCCGTGGGGCGCATGCCGCTAACGACCCTGCTCTCCGTCATCAGAAGACACCTCCCATAAGTAGTCCGACCGTGAGATATACGATGGGCGACATGACCGAGTGTATTACGCCCGTGAAGATGAGGACCAGCAGTATCATGAAGCCGTAGGGCTCTATCCTCAGGTAGGTGAGGGCCTTGTCGCTCGGCAGCAGGTTGGCGAGCACCTTGCTGCCGTCAAGGGGCGGTACGGGTATGAGGTTGAAGACGGCGAGCCCGACGTTCAGGAATATGCTCATCTCCACCATGAGAAACAGCGGCCTCGATACGGGTCCTCCCAGCGGGTCCCCGGCGGCGACGAAGAGCTTGTAGACGCCTGCGAAGAGGGCGGCGAGAAAGAGGTTCGTCACCGGTCCGGCAAGGGCCACCCACATCATGGCCCGGCCGGGGTCGCGGAAGTTTCTCGGGTTCACCGGCACGGGCTTGGCCCAGCCGAACATGCCGGAGAGGAATATGGCGAGCGTGCCCACCGGGTCGAGGTGCCTTATGGGGTTGAGCGTTACGCGGCCGAGCATGCGGGCCGTGTGGTCGCCGAGCCGGTCGGCCGCCCATGCGTGGGCGCTCTCGTGGACCGAGAGGGCGAGAAGTATGGGAGGAGCCATTATGATGGTCCTCAGGAGAATGTCTTCGAACATCTGGACCTGTCTTTCCGTGAGAGATTATGGGATGAAGACTTCATTATACCAAATTTATCGACCTTATCAAAGCAGAGCGGTTGCGGTCAATGAAATATTGTATGACTCGTCCTTGACCGCCGTCGCCTCCGGGGGTAATAATATAGGAAACTCTCCTTAATTACCCTGAGGGAACCTTTTTGTAAAAAGGTTCCCTCAGACTCCCTCCAAAAACTTTTAACGCGAGTTGGTTTCCCCCTGTTTTGCTTGGCAAAACAGGGGGAAACCAACTCGTATTGAAAGTCTTTGAAGGGGGTCTGGGGGGAACTTTCTACAGAAAGTTCCCCCCAGGGTCATTAATACAGACGCACGGATGGGGACTGAAGCTGTCATATTCGATCTCGGCGGGGTCATAGTCGACTTTTCGCACATGGCGATCTGCGCCCGTCTGGCGGCGCGGTGCGGCGGGAGTGCGCGGCGGGTCTACGCCGACATATTCGAGAGCGGGCTCGAGGAGGCTTACGACCGGGGGCTCTCGACGGCGGAGTTCCACCGCCTGGTCATGGAGCGCACCGGCGCGGACATGCCGCTCGGCGAATTCCGCGCCATCTGGTCCGACATATTCACCGAGAACCGGGAGGTGAGCGCCCTGGTGGAGGGGCTCAAGGGGAGGGTGAGCCTGGTTCTTCTCTCCAACACCAACGAGCTCCACTTCGAGCACGTGCGGGAGCGTTTTCCCGTGATCGGCCTCTTCGACGAGCTCGTCCTTTCCTACGAGGTGGGGCTGAGAAAGCCCGATGCCGCCATATTCCGCCTCGCCGTGGAGAGGAGCGGGACCGCGGCGCAGCGGTGCTTCTACGTGGACGACAACGCCGGGTACGTGGAGGCCGCCGCTGCGCTTGGCCTGGATTCGCGGCTCTTCGAGTCGGCCGGGGCGCTGGCGCGCGAGCTCGCGCGCCGGGGGCTTGCGTAGGCCCTCCCCTTGCCGCCGGGCTCTGCGAAAGCCTGTTGTGCAGGGGGCGCGGCGGTGATAGAATAGGGCCTTCCCCGGAAACAGCCAAATACTTCACGGAGGTGAGCCATGAAGATTACTTTCTGCGGCCATTCCTGTTTCATCATCGAGGGGTCGTCGGCATCCGTCGTCATCGATCCATTCCTTACGGGCAACCCCCAGGCGGCCGTCAGGGCCGAGGACGTGAAGGTCGACGCCGTGCTCGTGACCCACGGCCACGCCGACCACCTCGGCGACGCCGTCGACATCGCAAAGCGCAACAACGCGCGGATCATAGCTCCCTTCGAGCTCGTCAACTACTGCATCGAGAAGGGCGCCGAAGGGCATCCCATGCACATAGGCGGCGGCTTCGACTTTCCCTTCGGCCGCGTGAAACTGACGGTGGCCCACCACGGCTCCACCACCGAGAGCGGCGCCGTGGGCAACCCCTGCGGCTTCATAATCTCCATGGACGGCCGCACGGTCTATCACGCCGGCGACACGGGACTCTTCGGCGACATGAAGCTCATAGGCGAGACCAACTCCATCGACTGCGCCATGGTGCCCATAGGCGACAACTTCACCATGGGCATAGACGACGCCGTGCGGGCCGTGGAGCTCATAAGGCCCAAGGTCGTAATCCCCATGCACTACAACACGTGGGACGTCATAAAGGCCGACCCGGAGGAGTTCGCCGCGAGGCTTTCGGGCGGCCCAGCCGAGGTGAGGGTCTTGAAGCCCGGTGAGAGTACGGAGATTTAGGGAAGCTCTGATTAATGACCCTGGGGGAAACTTTCTGTAGAAGGGCCACAGGCCCACGTTTCCCCCAGCCCCCCTTCAAAGACTTTTAATTCCCTGCGGATCATCCCGATTTTGCTTGCAAAATCGGGATGATCCGCAGGGCGTTAAAAGTTTTTGGAGGGAGTCTGAGGGAACCTTTTTACAAAAAGGTTCCCTCAGCGAATCAAGAGGGCGGGGGCGCTCTCTTTTTTTGCTACTCGACTTCCACCTTTATGCGTTTTGGCTTTACGGCCTCGGACTTGCCGAGGTGGATGTAGAGGATGCCGTCCTTGAGTCCCGCCTTTATCTTCTCGGGGTTTATCTCCACGGGCAGTCCGATGGAGCGGGCATAGCTCTTGTAGGTGCGCTCCACGTGGTAGTAGGCGTCGTCCTTCTCTTCTTCCGAGCGCCTTATCTCGCCCTTGACGGTGAGGACGTTGTTCTCCACCGACACGTCGATGTCCTCCTTGGCCACGCCCGGCATCTCCACCTTCACGAGTATCTCGTCGTCCTTGTCGATTATGTCGAGAGCCGGCGCGGCCACGCCTTCGGCCGCGGCGCGCTGGGGAGCGAGCCTGCCCCTGTGACGCTGGCCGCCCGTGAAGAGTTCCTCCCATATCCTGTCCATCTCGCGGCGCATCGTCTCCAGTTCCTTGAGGGGGGTCCATTTCTCTATAGCCATCGCCTCTCGCCTCCTTTCCCGTTTCGTCTCTGCCGGCGCGGCCCGCGCCCCTGCCGGCCCTCCACTGATAATATAGGTGCGCTCCGGCGCCTTGTCAAGCCAGGGCGAGCGAAAGGGAGAGTATGAGGCCCGTGAGGCTGTGGGCGGCTATGGTGGCCTTTATGTGGGGGATGAGCCGCTCTCCGCCGGCGTACTCCTTTACGAGCCCCTTTCCGGCCCGCGCGGCCGCGGCGGCCGGAAGGCAGGCGAGCAGCGCTGCCGCGGGGAGGAGGCCGGCCGCAACGGCGGCGGCGATGCTCAGGTAGGCGCAGGCGAAGATGACGCCCAGCCCCCAGCGGGCGGCGCGAGGGCCGAGACGGACGATGAGCGTCTTCTTGCGGGCGGTCCTGTCTCCCTCGTAGTCGGGGAACTCGTTTATGTAGAGCACCGCCGCTATGAGGAAGGCGAGCGGGAGCGATGCGGCGACGGCCTCGGCGCCGATGCTCCCGGCCTGGACGCAGTAGGAGCCCGTGACGGCGAGTATGCCGAAGGCGAGCGCCACGGCGGCCTCGCCGAGGCCGCGGCCCGCAAGGTAAAGCGGCGGGGCCGAGTAGAAGATTCCGGTCAGGAGTCCCGCGGCCCCGATGAGCACCACGAGCGGTCCGCTCAGGAAGGCGAGGTAGAGTCCCGCCGCGCTTCCGGCCGTTACGAGCGAGACGGCGAGGGCCAGGACCTCGCGGGGGGTCACAAGCCCCTTCTGTATCACGCGGCTTCCGCCGGTAAAGGGTGTGAGGGGGCTGCGGTTAGCCTCGTCGGCGCCGCTCTTGTGATCGAAGTAGTCGTTGAGGGCGTTCATGCCGCCGTGATAGAGGACGGCCGCAACGAGGGCGACGAGGAGCCGGTAAGGGTCGAAGGCCCTCTCCGCGTGCCAGGCCGCCGCCGCGCCGACGAGCACCGGCACGATGACGGCCGGGAAGAACCGGGGGCGCGTGGCGGCGAGATAGAGTCCGGGTCTTTTCACGGCCTGCCCCTTCCAGCTCCGGCGGGCGTCAAGAGTTTTGCAGGAGTCTCCCCGTTCATGGTCTCCCCACTTATACCCGAAGAGCCCTCCACCGTCAAGGCCGCTACGCAAGGCAAGGCGCGCGCCTCCGCTTCCGTGCTGGACAAGTGCGGGCCCCTTCTGATAGAATTTCCTGGTTCACGAGCACTTCCGCCGTAAACGGTGAACTCGATGCGAGGTGGACAATGATACGCAAGCCGTGCGTCGCTTACCGCTTCTACCCCGGCGACAGGGACTCCCTTCTCTCGGCGCTCGAGGGCTACATGCCCGAGGCGGGCCCCGGCGAGAAGGCCCTGGCCGTCATCGCCCCCCATGCGGGCTACATGTACTCGGCCGCCGTGGCCGGCGCCGTCTACGGCAGGACGGCCGTGCCCGAAAGGGTCGTCGTAATCGGCCCCAACCACACGGGGCTCGGCGAGAGGGCGGCGGTCATGGCCTCGGGGACGTGGCAGACGCCGCTCGGCCCGGTGGAGATAGACAGGGAGCTGGCCATGGCGCTCCTTGACGCCTGCGGACTCTTCAGCGACGACGCCTCGGCCCACATGGCCGAACACGCCATCGAGGTCCAGCTTCCCTTCATCATGAGGCGCAACGCCAGGGCGAGGATAGTGCCCGTGACGCTCATGCACACGGGCTACGAGGCCTGCGCCGAGATGGGGGCGGCCCTGGCCGACGTCATAGGGGGTTGCGGCGGCGAGGTCCTCATGGTGGTTAGCTCCGACATGAACCACTACGAATCCGACAGGGTTACGCGCAACAAGGACAGGCTCGCCATCGAGAAGATAAAACGCCTCGACGCCAGGGGACTTCTCGATGTCACATCGGAGCACGATATAACCATGTGCGGCGTCGTGCCGGCGGCCGTGGCCATCGAGGCCGCCGTAAGGCTCGACGCCGTGGGCGCAAAGGTGGTGAGCTACGCCACCTCGGCCGAGACGAGCGGCGACTACAACCATGTGGTCGGCTACGCCGGCGTCATCATAAAGTAGGTGAACGGACCCCGACCGGCGGACCCGGACCGCTCCGGGTCCGCCGTGGAGTGTTCCGGGAGGGGGGCGTTGCGGCGGGCGCGCCTTCAAAGCGGCGGCCCCGCAGCCCGCCCCCCCTCCCCCGGAGGCGCGGGAGTCCGCGCGGCGCCGGCCGACTCGCGACGGGCGTTCCGGGTAGCGGCGCGGGATGCGATGGATTGGGAGGGGACGAAAGAGGTCCCCCCGGCGGCGACAGGAGAGGATTCCCCTCAACGACAAGGAGAACGGCATTGACGGTACGCACCAGGTTTGCGCCGAGCCCCACGGGCTATCTGCACATAGGTGGGGCGAGGACGGCGCTCTTCAACTGGCTCTTCGCCAGGCACCACAAGGGAAGGTTCATACTGAGGATAGAGGACACCGACCTTGCGAGAAGCACGGAGGAGTCCATAGAAGCCATTCTCGACGGTATGCGGTGGCTCGGCCTGGACTGGGACGAGGGACCCTATTTTCAGAGCCGCCGGAGCGGGCTCTACAGCGAGCACGCCCGCCGGCTTCTCGACTCCGGAGCCGCCTACCGGTGCTGGTGCACGCCCGACGAGCTCGCGCACAGGCGCGAGAAGGCCCTTGCCGGGGGCAGACCCCCGGGCTACGACGGCCGCTGCCGGGACCGCACGGACGCGCCCGACGGCCCCTTTGCCCTCCGCTTCCGCGTGCCCGCCGGCTCCACGGTGGTAAACGACGCGGTCAAGGGCGCAACGGCCTTCGACCACGCACAGCTCGAGGACTTCGTCATCGTGCGAAGCGACGGCACGCCCACATACAACCTCTGTGTGGTGGTGGACGACGCGACGATGGACATAACCCACGTCATCCGCGGCGACGACCACCTGAACAATACGCCCAAGCAGATACTCCTCTACGAGGCGCTCGGCTACAAGCCCCCGGTCTTCGCCCACCTGCCGATGATACTGGGCGCCGACGGGACCCGGCTCAGCAAGCGCCACGGCGCCGCGTCGGTCACGGCCTACCGCGAGGCCGGCTACCTGCCCCATGCGCTGGTCAACTACCTGGCAAGGCTCGGCTGGTCCCACGGCGACGAGGAGATATTCTCCCTCGACGAGCTCGTGGAGAAGTTCTCGCTCGACGCCGTCGGCAGGAGCTCCAGCATATTCAATCCCGACAAGCTGCGCTGGCTCAACCAGCACTACATAAAGCAGACGCCGCCTGGGGAGCTCGCCGCGCTGCTTGCGCCCTTTCTCAAGGCCCTCGGCGTCGACGCCGGGGGCGACGACAGGCTCGAAAGGATCGCCGCCACACTCAGGGAACGGGCCTCGGACCTGAGGGAGATGGCCGAGAGCGCGCTCTTCTACTTCGGCGACGAGGTGGAGTACGCGCCGGAGGCGGCGCGCAGGTTCCTGACGGCCGACAGGGCGGAGCCCTTCAGGCTCCTCATCGAGGCCCTCTCCTCGCTCGACGACTTCAGCGAGGAGGCCGTGGAAGGGGCCTTCAGGGAGGTGCTCGACCGCACGGGGCTCAAGCTCGGCAAGCTCGCCCAGCCCGTGCGCGTGGCGCTCACCGGCGCCACCGTGAGCCCCGGCATATTCGAGACCATCGCCGCCATGGGAAGGACAATGACCCTGCGGCGCCTTGAGAGGGCCGTGGACTTCATGGAGAAGGCCGCGCCGAAATGAAAACTTGACACATCACCCCCGATGGGCTAAAAAAGAAGGCTTGCACAGGACACGGGAGCCCATGAAAAGAGTATAAGATGTTCAAGAAGGTACTCATAGCCAACCGCGGAGAGATAGCGACGCGGGTTATAAGGGCGTGCCGCGAGCTCGGCATCCACACGGTGGCGATCTACTCCGAGGAGGACGCCACGAGCCTCTACGTGAAGAAGGCCGACGAGGCGTACATGGTGGGGCCGGGACCGATCCAGGGCTACCTCAACATATACCGCATAGTGGACCTGGCCACCAAGGTGGGGGTCGACGCCATACATCCCGGCTACGGCTTCCTTTCGGAGAACCCCTGGTTCCCGCTGCTGTGCAAGAAGCGCGATATCACCTTCATAGGTCCGGCGAGCAAGGCCATAGCCGACATGGGCAACAAGGTCAAGGCCCGCAAGATGATGAAGAAGGCGGGCATACCGGTGCTGCCCGGATCCGAGGGCTCGGTAAGGGACGTGAACGAGGCCCTGGCCTGCGCCGACGAGATCGGCTATCCCGTCATGGTCAAGGCCTCGGGCGGAGGAGGCGGAAGGGGCCTGCGGGTGGCCCGCGACCCAAAGGAGCTGGAGAGCGCCGTCGAGTCGGCCCGCTCGGAGACGAAGGCATCCTTCGGCGTCTCCGAGATATTCATCGAGAAGTACCTGGAAAGACCGCACCACATCGAGTTCCAGATACTGGCGGACCACCACGGCAACGTCGTGCATCTCGGCGAGCGCGACTGCTCCATACAGCGCCGCCACCAGAAGCTCATCGAGATAGCGCCGTCTCTCATTCTCACCGAGGAGCAGCGCAGCGAGATGGGCAGTACCTCGGTCAAGGCCGCCGAGGTGGCGGGCTACACCAACGCCGGCACGGTCGAGTACCTCGTCGACGGCGACGGCAACTACTACTTCCTCGAGATGAACACGAGGATACAGGTCGAGCACCCCATAACCGAGGAGATAACGGGCATCGACCTCGTCAAAAAGCAGATAGAGATAGCCGCGGGCCGGGAGCTCGGTTTCACGCAGCGCGACGTCAAGATAATGGGCCACGCCATGGAGTGCCGCATATGCGCCGAGGACCCGAAGAACAACTTCTTCCCGAGCTCCGGGCGCGTGACGTCGTACTACTCGCCCGGAGGCATCGGCGTGCGCATAGACGGCGCCATATACAAGGACTATATCGTGCCCGACTGTTTCGACTCGCTCATCGTCAAGCTCATAGTGAGGGGCGGCACGTGGGACGAGACGGTGCGCCGCATGAACCGCTCGCTCGAGGAGTTCGTCATAAGGGGCATAAAGACGACCATACCGTTTCTGCGCAACATAATGAACGACGGCGACTTCAAGGCCGGCAACTTCGACACGGGGTACATAGACCGCAAGCCCGAGCTCATGGAGTACTACGAGTACGGCGAGCCCACGGACCTGGTGGCGGCCATCTCGGCGGCCATAGCGGCCCACCACGGCTTCTGAAGGCCCAGGCCGCGGCCCCGTTTACGGGGGCCTTGAAGAATAGCCTTTTCCCTAACGCAGCGGGAGACCGAGCATGTCCAACAGCGATACGAGAAAGACCCATATAACCGACACGGTCCTGAGGGACGCTCATCAGTCGCTTCTTGCCACGAGGCTTCGGACCACGGATATGTTGGAGGTGGTCACGCTTCTCGACAAGGTGGGCTACTGGAGCCTCGAGGTCTGGGGCGGGGCGACCTTCGACGCCTGCCTGCGCTTTCTGAAGGAGGATCCGTGGGAGAGGCTTCGCGTCCTGAGGAAGGCGCTGCCCAACACGAGGCTGCAGATGCTGCTTCGCGGCCAGAACCTGGTGGGCTACCGCCACTACTCGGACGACGTGGTGAGCATGTTCGTCTCCAGGGCCGCCAAGAACGGCATCGACGTCTTCAGGATATTCGACGCCCTCAACGACATCAGAAACCTCGAGACGGCCGTCAGGGCCGCCAGGGAGGCGAAGGCCACCGTCGAGGCGGCCATATGCTACACGACCAGTCCCGTCCACACCCACGAGGGGTTCGCCGACATGGCCGAGCGCCTTGCCGAGATGGGGGCCGACACGATCTGCATAAAGGACATGGCCGGGCTCCTCTCGCCGTCGGCGGCCTTCGACCTCGTCACCAAGATCAAGGCCAGGGTCTCTCTGCCCGTGCACGTCCACTCCCACGACTCCTCGGGGCTCGCCTCGATGAGCTACCTCAAGGCCGTGGAAGCGGGGGCAGACATAGTCGATACGGCGATCTCGAGCCTGGGCTCGGGCACGTCCCAGCCTCCCACGGAGAGCATAGTGGCGGCGCTGCGCAACACGCCCTACGACACGGGCCTCGACCTCTCGCTCCTGGCAGAGATAGCCGAGGTCGTCAAGGGCATCCGCCGCAAGTACAAGCGCTTCGAGAGCGAGTTCACGGGCATAGACCCGCGCACGCTGGTCGTCCAGATACCGGGCGGCATGATATCCAACCTCGCCCACCAGCTCAAGGAACAGGACGCCCTCGACAAGATGGACGAGGTCTTCGACGAGATACCGCGGGTGAGGAAGGACATGGGGTATCCGCCGCTTGTGACGCCCACGAGCCAGGTGGTGGGCACCCAGGCCACCCTCAACGTGCTCATGGGCGAGCGCTACAAGGTCGTGACCAGCGAGACGCGCAACTATTTCAAGGGACTTTACGGCCGTCCGCCCGGCGAGGTCGACAGGGCGGTCATGAAGAAGGCCATAGGCGACGAGGAGGCCATAACGTGCAGGCCCGCCGACCTGCTCGAACCCGAGCTCGACCGCCTGACACGCGACATCGACGGCAAGGCCAAGAACATAGAGGACATCCTCTCCTACGCCCTCTTCCCCATAGTGGCCCTCGAGTTCTTCGAGCAGCGCGAGGCCGGCACCCTCGAGCCCGAGCCCCTGGAGGTCCCGGAGGAGAGGGAGAGCGAGGGACAGCTCGTCTCCAGGCTCGCGCCCAGCGAGTTCCTCGTCACGGTCCACGGCGAGACCTACAACATAAAGGTCGCCGGCGCGGGCCACAAGGTCGAGGGCAAGCGCCCTTTCTTCCTCATGATCGACAACCGCCTCGAAGAGGTGATGATCGAGTCCATAACGGAGGTCATCCCCACGACGGCCGGCGAGATCGAGGGCGTGCTCAGCGCCGAGAGCTCGCGCCCCAAGGCGAGAAAGGAAGGCGACGTCACCACGCCGGTGCCCGGCAAGGTGACGAGCATCAAGGTCTCGGTGGGAGACCGCGTCAAGGAGGGCGATACGGTCCTCACCGTCGAGGCCATGAAGATGGAGAACGAGGTCCACACCCCCATCACCGGCGTCGTCAGGAAGATACTCGTCAAGATGGGCGACTCGGTCAACCCCGACGAAACACTCCTGGAAGTCGAACCCGAGGGTTAGTCTCCTGGGAAAGCCTTCTTTTGGAAACTCTGATTTATTGCACTGAGGGAACCTTTAACGCCCTGCGGTTCATCCCGATTTTGCAAGCAAAATCGGGATGAACCGCAGGGCATTGAAAGTCTTTGAAGGGGGGCTGGGGGAAACGTGGGCCTATGGCCCTTCTACAGAAAGTTTCCCCCAGGGCAATTAATCAGAGCTTCCCTTATTCCCGCGGGGAGCCTTCCGTCCAGGGGTTCCCGCAGGGAGCGGTCAATGGCGGCCCGGCCGGTCGGCGGCGCGGGTGTGCCTGGACGATACCATTCGGGCCCTCTCCCATGGCGTTTACAGAAGTCCTCTCGGTCGTCTTTCCGGTCTTCTCCATCATAGGGCTCGGCTATCTCTTCGCCTCTTTCAGGTCCATAAGCCTCGAGCCCATAATGGAGGTGCTCCTCTACCTCACCATTCCGGCTCTCGTCATATCCTCGCTCACCGACAGCCCCATCGTCACGTCCGATCTCGTGGAGGTATCGGCCGTGGCCGCCGCCGTGGTGGCGGCCACGGCCCTTGCAAGCCGTCTCTACCTCTCCTTTCGCCCCATGGAGGACAGACGCGGCTTCTACATGGCGGCCATGTTCATGAACTCCGGCAACATGGGCTTTCCGCTGGCGCTGCTCGCCTTCGGCTCCGCGGGGCTCTCGGTGGCCGTCGTATACTTCATAGCGGTGAGTCTTCTCGTCTACTCGGTGGGCATATCCATAGCCAAGGGGCGCGGCGGCATGACCGAGATATTCAGGCTGCCGCTCATATACGCGGCCGGGACGGGTCTGGTCCTGAACCTCTCGGGCCTGGCACTGCCCGCGGCGCTCAAGAACACCGTCGATCTGCTCGGCGCGGCGACGATACCGCTCATGCAGGTGAGCCTGGGCTACCGCCTCTATTCGGCCAGGGTCGCCCACCTGGGCGATTCGCTGGCGTGCACGGCGATCCGCATCGGCGTGGGGGCGGCCGCGGCCTGGTTCGTCACCGGTCTCTTCGGCATGGGGGGACTCAACCGGCAGGTAGCGATCCTGGCCTCGTCCATGCCGTCAGCGGTGATGAACTTCGTCATGACCCACCGCTACGGCGGTCGAAGCGATCTCGTGGCCTCGACCATAGCCGTGAGCACCGTCGTGAGCGTGGTGACGACGCCTGTGGTGCTGGTGCTCATATCCGACTGACGCCGCCGTGACTTGCGGCTGCGCTCGAGGCGTGGAGGGGATGGTCTGAGATGGACGGTTCGACGCGAAGGTTCATAATGGCCGGGCTCGTGGCGGCCCTGGTTGCGGCCGTTCTCACGGGGTCGCTCTTCGGCGCGGTCATGAAGCGGGCCGTGGAGGAGCACGAGGCGCTTGCCGCCTCGCAGCGCGAGTACAGGCGGCTTGAGAGGGCCGCGGCGGGCGGCGACGCGGAGGCGGCGCGGGCACTCCCCGAGGCGAAGCGGGAGGCGGAGGCCGCCGAGGCGGGCTACGGCGGCCTTGCGCCGTGGTACGTCTTCTACAGGCTCACCGACTTCACGGGAAGGCTCTTCCTGAACCTTTTGAATCTGCTCGTCCTGCCGCTCATAGTTGCGAGCCTGGTGATGGGCCTTGTCTCGCTCGGCGACATCCGTCACCTGGGGCGCACGGGGCTGCGCACGGTCGTGTACTATATGGCCACGACGGCGGCTGCCGTGATTACGGGACTTGTGATGGTCAACCTCTTCGAGCCCGGAGTGGGGGTTGAGGGGGCCGCGGCCGTCGCCGAGCGTGTGGCGGGAAAGGAGGAGGCCGGGCTGATAGACACGGTGCTGTCCGTCTTCGTCGACGAGGGAGACGCCGGGGCCGGGGCCGTGCCGCGCAACATCTTCGCCGCCATGGCCGGCGGCAACGTGCTCGGCGTCATATGCTTCACCATGCTCCTGGCCGCGGCGCTCACGACGGTGGGCGAGCGGGCGGGGCCGGTGGTGGCCTTCTTCGACGGTCTCAACGAGGCGGTGCTAAGGCTCGTCCACTGGGTCATGTACCTTCTGCCGGCAGGCATCTTCGGCCTCGTCACGGCGCGGCTCGCCGCGGTCGGAGGCGGGGCGGCGGTGTGGGGCGAGGTGACAAGGCTCGCGTGGTACGCCGCCACCGTGCTCTCGGCCCTCCTCATCCACGCCCTCGTCGTGCTGCCACTGGTGCTCCTCTTCGTCGGGGGGCGCAACCCGCTCTCCTACGGGGCCGGCATGGTCCAGGCCCTGCTCACGGCCTTCTCCACCGCGAGCTCTTCGGCCACGCTGCCCACGACCATGGAGTGCGTGAAGGAGAACAACCGCGTATCGAGGCGCAGCGCCTCGTTCGTGCTGCCCCTGGGGGCGACGATCAACATGGACGGCACGGCGCTCTACGAGGCCGTGGCCGTCGTCTTCATAGCCCAGGTCTACGGCGTGGAGATGGACTTTGCAAAGCTCGTCATCGTCTTCCTGACGGCCACGCTCGCCGCCGTCGGCGCCGCCGGCATACCGGAGGCCGGACTCGTCACCATGGTCATCGTCCTCAACGCCACAGGCCTTCCCCTCGAGGGCATAACCATACTGCTCTCCATAGACTGGCTCCTCGACCGCTGCCGCACAACGGTGAACGTCTGGGGCGACTCCATCGGGGCGGCCGTCGTAGACCGGCTCGAAGAAAGCGAGGAGCTGAAGATATGAACAGACAAGACAAACCCAGGCGTTCAGAAAACCCAATTACACCGGGGGAAACTTTCTGTAGAAAGTTTCCCCCGGACCCCCTTCAAAGAC
>DRME01000096.1 GCA_011375175.1 Deltaproteobacteria bacterium
CAAAATCGGGATGAACCGCAGGGAATTAAAAGTCTTTGAAGGGGGTCTGGGGGAAACTTTCTACAGAAAGTTTCCCCCAGGGTCATTAAAAGGATTGCCTTATAGCTCGGGCTTCCTTCGGGCGGCGCCTCACAGTTCCACAAGTCGCGCCGAGATGATGTGTGGAAGCTTGAGGAGCTTGTCTATGAGGCCCCTGGAGAGCGGCGTATCTATGTTCCACACGCTCACGGCCTCGCCGCCCACGGCCTCGCGGCCGAGGTGAAGCCTTGCGATGTTCACGTTGTTTGCGCCGAGCAGCGTGCCCACGTTGCCTATGACGCCTGGTTTGTCCTCGTTATGGAGTATGAGGAGGTAGCCCTCGGGCACGGCGTCGATGAAGAACTTGTCGAGCCTCACTATCCTCGGCTCTCTCCTGCCGAAGAGCGAGCCCTCGACCACGCTCTCGGCGCCGTCGGAGGTCTTTACCTTGATGGTCACGGAGCTTACGAAGTCGATGGAGCGCGAGCTCTTCACCTCCACCACCTTGATGCCCCGCTCCTCGGCGACGAACCGGGCGTTGACGAAGTTTACGTACTGGTCCATGAGGCGGTCGAGGATGCCTTTTATGGAGGCCATGGTGATGGGCGAGACGTCGTGGTCCAGGACCTCGCCGGTGTACTCGATGACGATCTCCTCGATGCCGCTCGTTATGGTCTGGCCCAGCAGGCTTCCGAGTTTTTCGCCGAGGTCTATGTAGGGGCCGAGCACGTCGAGGAGCTCGCCCGGCACGCTGGGCACGTTGACGGCATTGCGGATGGTGCCGGTAGTGAGATAGTCGGCCATCTGCTCGGCCACGGCGACGGCGACCTTTTCCTGGGCCTCGCGCGTCGAGGCGCCGAGGTGGGGGGTGAGGATGACCTTTTCGTGCTTGAGGAGCGGGTTGTCCGGCGGGGGCGGCTCGGTCTCGAAGACGTCGAGCGCCGCTCCGGCGACGATGCCCGACTCGATGGCCTCCAAGAGGTCCGCCTCGTTCACTATGCCGCCGCGGGCGCAGTTTATGAGCCTTATGCCCCGTTTCATCTTCTTGAAGGCGTCGGCGTTTATGATGTTGCGGGTATCGGGCGTGAGCGGCACGTGGATCGAGAGGAAATCGCTGCCCGCCAGGCACTCATCCAGGCTTACGAGCCTTACGCCGAGCTTGTCGGCCGCCTCCTCGGAGATGAAGGGGTCGTAGGCGATGACGTTCATCTTAAGCCCCTGGGCCCTCGAGGCGACGACGGCGCCTATGTTGCCTATGCCGAGGATGCCCAGCGTCTTGCCCGTGAGCTCGGTGCCCTGGAACCTCTTCTTCTCCCACCTGCCCTCGCGCATGGTGGCCGTGGCCTGCGGGATGTTGCGGGCAAGCGAGACCATCATGGCCACGGCGTGCTCGGCCGTGGTGACCGTGTTGCCGCCCGGCGTGTTCATGACGACCACGCCCTTCTTCGTCGCCGCGGGCACGTCGATGTTGTCCACGCCCGTGCCGGCCCGGCCGATGACCTTCAGGTTCTCGGCCGCCTCCAGGATATGGGCCGTGACCTTCGTGGCGCTTCGCACCACGAGGCCGTGATACTCCTTGATCTTCTCCCTGAGCTCATCGGGGCTGAGCCCCGTCTGTACGTCGCATTCTATGCCGGGCGTCTTCTCGAAGACCTCGCGGGCCTTGTCCGACATGCTGTCGCTTATGAGTACCTTCATCTTACTCGAAACCCTCCAGGAGTATGGACTGGGCCGCGGCCACGCCCTTGCCGAGCTCCACGGGGTGGCCGAACTTGCTCAGCGCCATCTCGATTGTCGAGACGGCTATGATCATGTCGAAGGTGTCTATGTAGCCGAGGTGGGCTATCCTGAATATCTTGCCCTTGAGATGGTCCTGGCCTCCGGCCATGGTGACGCCCATCTCGTCGCGCATGTACTTTACGAACCTGCCGCCGTCGACACCTGCGGGCACGTAGACGCCGGTGGCTGCCGGCGAGGGGCTCTCGGGGGCGAGGAGCGTGAGCCCGTGGGCCTCCATGGCCGCCCTGGCGGCGGCGGCGAGCCTCAAGTGCCGGGCGAAGACGTTTTCAAGGCCCTCTTCCTTTATGAGGGTCAGGGCCTCGAGAAGTCCGTTTATGAGGGACACGGCCGGCGTGTAGGCCGAGGTCTGCTTTGCGAGGTTCTTGCGCTCCTTGGCGAAGTCGAAGTAGAAGCGCGGGCAGCGGGCCTTTTCCTGGAAGCGCCACGCCTTCTCCGAGAGGGCGGCGAAGGCGAGCCCCGGCGGGAGCATGAGCGCCTTCTGCGAGCCCGACACGAGCACGTCTATGCCCCACTCGTCCATGGGCACGTCGAAGACGCCGACGGCCGTGATGCCGTCCACCACGGTGAGGCAGTCGCGGTCCCTTGTGAGCGCCGCGATCTCCCTTACGGGGTGGGCCACGGTCGTCGAGGTCTCGCTCGCCTGGCAGAGCACGCCCTTCACGCCGGGGTTGGCGTCGAGCACCTTCTCCACCTGCGCGGGGTCCACGGCCCTGCCCCACTCGACGTTTACCCAGTGGACCTTGAGGCCGTAGGCCTCCGATATCTTGCCCCACCGCTCGCCGAACTTGCCGCCGTTCACGGCTATGACCTCGTCGCCGGGGCTGAAGAGGTTCGTGACAGAGCCCTCCATGGCCCCCGTGCCCGAGGCGGCCAGTATGAGCACGTCCTGCTCTGTCTGGAAGACGTACTTGAGAAGCTCCGCAGCCCGGCGGAAGACCTCGGAGAACTGGGAGGTCCTGTGGTGGATGATGGGCTGCGCCATCTTGAGCAGCACCGACTCGGGCACCGGCGTCGGACCGGGCGCCAGAAGATACTTCTTTTTCATGGGGGGAAACCTCCTTATCGGCCTTGAGCGGCCGGAAAAGTAGACCTTAAACGCTAACAGAGGGATCGCGCCGATGTCAAGGGAAATCTGCCGCCCGGCGCGCCGGGCTTTTTAAGGAAGCTCTGACTAAGGAAGCTCTGATTTATTACACTGGGGGAAACTTTCTGTAGAAAGTTTCCCC